>NZ_PJBR01000059.1:0-20760 GCF_002863625.1 Pseudoalteromonas sp. MelDa3
TTTGAAGTTGTACTAAATTGTAACCGGCAGGTTTTAAGGGATGAGAGGATTTTATTTGTTAATTTATATGGAGCTAAGGTAAATTAAAGTAACTCTTTTTAACTAAAAATATACAGCTGAATTTAACTTATTGCGTACTTACTATTTGCATATAATGCTGGGGCTATAAGTATAACGGTACAAATAAAGCCCTAACCATTAGCTAACGGCAGTGTTACGGTAAATACTACACCATCACCTTGTTCGTTGTTTTGCGCGGTTACACTGCCTTTATGGTAGTCGCACACCAGCCTTACAATATAAAGCCCTAACCCCAAATGTGGCTGTTGCTGCATTTGCTGGCTACGTACCGACACCATTGAATCAAAAATATGCTCAGTGAGTCCTTCGGGTAACGCAGGGCCTGTGTTTCTCACTGTTAATGTTGCTTTATTTTCGCTCTGCTTAAGGCCTACATTAATAGCCGTATTGGCTTCACTAAACTCCAGCGCGTTATTAATAAGTTTATCAAGCAGCTGAGCTATAAACTCCGGTGCACCTTGCATAGGTAATTTGTTTTGGCATACATCAAGCGTAAATAACTGGTTTGGGTAAGTAAGCTGATAGCCTTGCATACAGCCATTTATCACTTTTTGTAAATCAAAAGGCTCAGACTCGTTGCTTTGAATACTCTGCTCAAGGCGGGTGGCTTCGCTCATGGTGGTTATTATTTTACCTAAGCGCTCAACGCCTTCGCTGGCCCGATCGAGGTATTTTTGACTCAGCTCGTTCTGTGGCAAGCTTTGTAAGTTTTCGAGTGATGAGCGCACTACGGCAACTGGCGTGCGCAGCTCGTGGGATAACCGTGACGACATATTTTCTAAGTAATCGGTATAGCCACCAAGTCGGCTCACAATATTTGAAAAACTACGAGACAGGTCGCCAATTTCATCGTTTGCGTCGCTGTAATTAATACTCCCTGTAACACGCCCTTGTGCATCAATTGCTTGTTCAGCTGTATCGCGCAGTCGCCTAATTCGGTTCGATATACGTGAGGCAAAAAAGAATAAAGTCACAGTACCAATTAGCATCACAGCTAAAATAACGTTAAAGAGTTTTTCAAGTGACTTGTTACGCAGCGTACGTACGCCGTTTGTGGTTTCCTCTGCTATTACCGCGCCAATTACTTGGTCTTGAATCCAAATAGGGTAAGCGGCCGATAAAATAACGGCTTTGCTGTCAGGGGTTAAGCGCCAAGACGATGCTGGTTGTCCTTTTAATGCTTTCGCTAAATGTGTGCCCTGCATAGAAGCTACATCGTGCAGGGTATCTAAAAACTCATTTTCGGGGCGCGTTAATATTTTATAGTAAATTGGGTGTAAGTAATTTTGCTCAAAGCGCTGCCACCAAGTTTCAGGTGCTTTATTAGCAAGCCCATCAGCCCATACGCCATCTGCATTTTGAATAGTACCCGATTGCGCAAGTACGCGATGATGGTTATCAACCACCCAAATGCGGCTACCACTGTGGCCCATACCTTTTAAAATACGGCTAATTTCTGGGGAAGGGACTAATACCGAGCCCAAATCGTTTGGGTTATTTAAGTTTGAGGTTGACATTATTTTAGGCTCTAACAATGCCTCTTTACTATCTATATCAACAATAGCAAAGCCAAGTTTGTTGCCCAGCATGCTAATAGGAAAGCGCAGCTCTACGTTATAACCTGATTCGGTACTTTCAAAATAGCCCTGAATTTTTGTAAAAGGGGCTTTGGTATTTGCATCAAACGCATTAACCCAGCCATCTTGGCGTGGCGCAATTATATAGGTATTAAATTGGCCGTCAGGTGTTTTTAAGCCAATTTGTAAATAATCGTTATTGGTAATGCTTAAACTATTTTTAGCGCGATAAATAAGGGTATTGTCGGTGACTTTAAATACGGCGTATAAGTAGTTATCAAATTTTCCCACCATATGATCAAACGATAAGTCACTGGCTTGATGTTTGTTATCTGTTTTTTGTAAGTAGCGCTTGTCGTAGTGCCAAAATAACGGCTGGTAGCTGTCCCAATCGTTAAGTTTACCGTCGAGCTGAATAGGGTTTTTAAGATTATAAGCGTATAAATCGCGACCTTTTACTACTTGGTCTAAAAAGTTAGTTTGCTCGTCAAATAACGCAGGGCGCTCATGCAATGCGGTAGCAAGTGCTCGAGTGGTGCCTACGAGGGTTTTTTCTTGGCCTTGGCGTAAAAACTTTTCCATTTCCCATACGTACTCGTAGCCAAGCCACGGTAGTAAAAACAAAAAACATGAAAGTAATATAAATTTACTGCGCAGACCAAATCGTAGCATTAGTGTTGTTCCCACCGATAGCCCATGCCATACACTGTATCTATGCAATCAAAGGAGCTGTCGAGTGCTATAAACTTTTTACGAATACGTTTTACGTGTGAAGTAATGGTGCTGTCGTCTACATAAATTTTTGCATCGCTCATTAATTCGTTACGGCTTTTAACATGGCCTGGTCGCTGGGCGAGTGAATGCAGCATCCAAAATTCGGTTACGGTTAAATCAACTAATTGTTGCTGCCAAAATACCTGCATACGTTGCGTGTCGAGCGTTAACGGCCCGCGTGTTATGAGGGCGTTTGCATCAGCAGGTTGTTCAAGTGCCTCCATTCGGCGAAACAGCGCACCAATACGCGCAGCCAAGTGAGCCAAGCTTATGTCTTTTGTTAGGTAGTCGTCGGCGCCCATGCGCAGGCCGCATACAGTATCTATTTCGCTATCGCGGGCGGTTAAAAAAATAATAGGCAGTGTTTTAGAAAGCGATCGCAATGTTTGGCACAGTAAAAAACCACCATCTATTTCATGGCCTAGGCCAATATCAACAATGGCTAAATCGGGCAGGGCATTTTTAAATTCAGCTTCAGCGCTGGCGCGATCTGCAAAGCCACTTACTTGGTAGCCCTGTAAGCTCAGCATTTCTATGTAGTTTTCGCGGATTGCGGTTTCATCTTCAACGATGGCTATTTTTTTCATTCTAATCATTATCCTATCGGCTCTGCTGTGCACTATAACGAAGTTTTTAAGCTAAGTACGCTTAAAAAGGCAATTGCCATTTTTTTGCCACAATTGCTCAGCAGTTTGCCATTTTTGATCCCCTTTGTTGCCACTTGAGCTTGTTTTAATACACCCATCAAAACAAAACATCACAAATTAAAAAGTAAGTTTAAGGATCAAATCATGAAGAAGACATTAATCGCGTTAACACTGGTTGCTAGTTTTTGTACTCCAGCAATTGCCTCAACATCCAACACGCCATCAAAAGAAGCCCATAAAGAAACGGCTATTGGGCTAGGTGCAGGCGCTATTATTGGCGGCGTAGTGGGCGGGCCAATTGGTGCGTTTATTGGGGCATTTACCGGTGGTTTAATAGGTGATTCAAAAGTAGCTGATAACAAAATTGCAGAGCAAGAGCGTGCAATTACGGTTATGAAAGAAAAAACCAGCGATTACCAACACGTGCTTAACCACAACAACGTGTTAGAGCAACAGGTAGAGGTGCTTGCCAATCAAAATGAGCAATTAACTCAAGTTCAAATTAATAACTTATTAGCGATGACGGTACAATTTAAAACAGGTTCAAGTGTTATTGCCCCGCATTTTGCACTGCAGTTAGACCAACTCGTTACCTTGTTAAACAATCAACCACAACTCGTACTTGATTTAAGTGGCTTTGCCGATCAACGCGGCGATGAGCAAGCCAACCTTTTACTTTCTAAAGTGCGTGTAAATGCCGTGCAAAGCTATTTAATAAAACACGGCGTGAGCCATAAACGCTTAAGCACGCAGGCATTTGGCGAGCAGCAAACGTTGGCTAATAGCAACACGGTGGAAGATAACTTTTTTGATAGACGCGTAACGCTTACCACTCGCTCAATGAATAGTGTAAATGGCCAAACGGCGAGTAACTAAAACTAACTGAATCTAAGTAAAGCTAAGCGTTCGATGGAGTGATTTATGTTTAAATTGAGTAAACCAACCAAAATGCTTACTAAAGTAAGCATTTTTATATTCATAGCGATTGTGCTGTTAGCGAGCTTTAAAAGCCATGCGCAATCACCCAAGTTAGAGCTTTTTGATAGTAATGGTGCGCCAGCAGGCCCAGCAATAATATTAAAAAGCGATGCCAATATGACCTTAACTGGCCTAATTAATCATGTTGTAGTAATGCAGACTTATCAAAACGAAAACCCGTTTGCAGTTAACGCGCGCTACGTTTTTCCATTGCCTGATGAAAGCGCCGTACATGCGATGACGATGCGTATAGGGGAGCGAGTCATTAAAGGCCAAATTGATAAAAAGGTAGAGGCCGAAAAAAAATACGAGGAGGCTAAAAAAGCAGGTAAGCAAGCTGCCCTAGTACGCCAGCAACGCGCCAATATGTTTATTACGAATGTGGCAAATATTGGTCCTGGTGAGCAAGTGATTATTGAGCTTGAGTATCAAGAAATAATTGACTACAGCAGCGGCACATTTGCTATTAGATTTCCTACTACTATTACACCGCGTTATCACGCGATTAGTGGTGAAGTTGAGGTTAATACTCAAAATCAAGCGCATGTTAATCCGCTCCCAACGGGATGGTTAAGCCCTGTTTACAGCATTCAAAACATCACTCAAAATAGTACTCAAACTGATAACGTACCAAGCAGCCAATTTAGCTTAAACATAGATATAGACGTAGGGTTAGAGCTGGTGGATATCAATTCTAAATTTCATAATGTTGATGTGCAAAACACTGCGTTTGGACAATATAAAATAGCGTTAAATGAGACAAATGCAGTTAATCGCGACTTTGTACTTGAGTTTAAACCGCTGCAAAAAGAGCAAGCTCAAGCTGCATTTTTTACTCAGCAGTTTGAAAATGGTGACCGATACGGCCTTGCTATGCTAATGCCACCGGGGGATCACTTTACACAAACTCAGCGATTACCTCGCGAAATGGTATTTGTAGTTGATACGTCTGGCTCTATGCACGGGCAATCTATGGAGCAAGCTAAAAAAGCGTTGTTTTATGCGCTGTCATTACTTGATAGCGACGACAGCTTTAACATTATTGGTTTTGATAACATAGTGACTCCAATGAGCGATAAACCACTTATAGCCAGCGACTTTAATTTACGCCGTGCAGAGCGATTTATTTATAGCCTAGAAGCCGACGGCGGCACAGAAATACAAGGTGCGCTTAATGCCGTACTTGATGGCAGCGAGTTTGATGGTTTTGTACGCCAAGTTGTATTTTTAACTGATGGTAGTGTTAGTAATGAGGATGCATTGTTTAAAAATATTCAAAGTAAATTAGGTGATAGCCGCTTATTTACAGTGGGTATTGGCAGCGCACCTAACAGCTTTTTTATGCGCCGAGCGGCAGATGTCGGTAAAGGCTCATTTACGTTTATAGGCAGCACAAGCGAGGTGCAACCTAAAATGCAGCAGTTGTTTGATAAGCTTGCACATCCGGCTATTACTAATTTGGCGCTAAGCGATGAAAGCGGTAACAGCTTAGATTTTTGGCCGTCACCACTGCCTGATTTATATTTTGGCGAGCCTATCATGGTCGCTATAAAACTTAATAATGCCAAAAGTGTGGTACTTGCTGGGCAAACAGCACAAGGGCCTTTAAGTATTAAATTAAGTACACAAAATAGCTCAAGCGCTCAAGGTATAGCAAAACTGTGGGCGCGCCAAAAAATTAAGTCATTACTTTTATACAACGAGCAAAATACAGTTAAAGATGAAGTACAGGAGCTTGCACTTACTCATCAATTACTTAGCCCATTTACTGCTTTTATAGCGATTGAACAAACTCAAATAAAAGAAGTGGCAGAGCAAACGGCGCAAGCTACTAATGCATTACCACAAGGTATGGCAATGCGTTTACCGCAAACCGATGGGCAAAGCAGGTTACATATATTGCTAGGCTGTATTTTATTATTGGGATTTGCTGCTCTTAAAATGAACCGATCATTTAAATTAAGCAGGGCACGTAAATGAAAAAGTGGCTAAGCGCGGGCTTACTAATCGCTGGGCTTGGATTATTTGGTCACGGTGCTTATATGCAGGCAAAAGCGTGGCTTGCTCAAGTATTAATTGAACAAGCATGGCAAGAGGCGCTTAAATCACCCAGCACTAAAGTAAAACCGTGGTATTACGCCGACAGCTACGTGACTGCAAAGCTTGATTGGCCAAGCCATAATAAAACATTAAGTGTATTGGCTGGAGCGAGTGGTCGTAATTTAGCGTTTGCGCCAAGCCAATTTTTACCCGCAGGGGAGCTTGGCGGAAAAGAGTTTAGAAACGAAAAAGGCGCGCTAATAGCAGGGCATAACGACACCCATTTTGCATTTTTACAACACGCCAAAGTGGGGGAGGCGTTTACTTTGCAACTGCAAAGTGGGGTGATACAAAATTATAAGGTAACGGGGATTGAGGTTATTCATCAATCCCAAAACACATTTTTACAAACACCCGGACTGTATTTGCTTACCTGTTACCCTTTTGATTCGCTTGCCTCGGGTACTGATTTAAGATTGCTTGTATCTGCGCAAATGTCTTCGCCCGATTCACTAAGCGGTATATCAACCACAAGTTCTTGATGGCGCTGGCTTACCATTACACCAATAAATACCACAAATATGCTCAGCCATTGCCAAACGTTGAGCACTTCGCCCAAAATAATAGCTGACAAAATAAGTGTAAAAATAGGAATTAAATTAGAGTACGCAGCAGCGGTTAATACCGATACTTTACTAATTGCATAGTTGTACATGCCGTAGCCGCCAAGGGTTACACACGAACCTAAATACAAAATGCTCATGAGCGCAGTTAAGTCGTGTTGGTTTTCGCTTGGTAGGTCGATAAAAAATAAAAATGGCGCAAAAAACAAGCTGCCGCTAATACCTTGCAACGCAATTAAAGTCAGGGGCGAGTAGCGATTAGCTAAATGTTTAATACTTACGGTATAAAATGCAGCGCACACCATAGCCATCAACTCTAAAAAGTTACCCAGCAACGGATTAGGTGCTTGGTCGGTACTTGGTGAAAGAAGCGTAAGTAAAATACTGCCGCCAATACACAGCGTAAAACCGACCACGATGGATTTACTTATGTATTCTTTAAGCAATAAAAAGGCAAGCAGCGCAATAATAATGGGCAAGCACGACACAATAACACCAGCCTGCGAGGCCGATGTGTATTCCATTGCATGGCCTTCAAATAAAAAGTACAAGCAAGGCTCAGCAAGCGACATACCCACTAAATACTTCCAGTCACCTTTTAAATACTCAAACCGAATAACGTAGCGCCATAAACAAAGCGACAAAACTAACGTGGTGAGCATGCGTAAAAATATCACCAATGCAGGGTCGTAAATGGCAATGGCGTATTTAAGCGCTATAAAAGAGCTGCCCCATAAAAAGGTGGCAATAATTAAACATAAACTGGCAGGCATAGAGAGTAATTTACTTAATTTAATAAAATCAGATCCTAGCATGAAAATTTTTAACTTGTTCAAAAATACCGAGCTGGTATAAATTAATTCATCTTTAATTAATCAGTAGTAAAAAGCACATGCAAAGGGAACAGGTAATAGTTGTAAAGCTTGGTACAAGCGTACTAACTGGCGGCACCGATAAGCTAGACAAAGCACATATGGTTGAATTAGTACGCCAATGCTGCGAGCTTAAAAAACAAGGCCACCAGGTTATTTTAGTATCGAGCGGCGCGGTTGCTGCTGGGCGCGAACAACTATTAAAACCCTGTGGCAGAAGCTTAATTGATAAACAAATGCTTGCTGCAATTGGACAAGGTCAACTTATTCATATTTGGCAGAGCTTGTTTGCTTTATATGGGGTAAATGTGGGGCAAATGCTGCTTACTCGCGCTGATGTAGACGACAGAGAGCGCTACCTTAATGCCCGCGATACACTCAATGCATTATTAAGTTACGACGTTGTACCCATCATTAACGAAAATGACGCAGTCGCTACCAGCGAAATAAAAGTAGGCGACAACGATAATTTATCGGCACTTGTCGCTATTTTGGCTAATGCTAATAAGTTACTGCTACTTACCGATCAAGAAGGGTTATTTACCAGCGATCCGCGCACAAACGCCGATGCCACCCTCATTGGTGAAGTAACACATATAAATGATGAGCTGCGACAACTTGCTGGTGGCAGTGGTACAAATTTAGGCACCGGCGGTATGGCGACTAAACTGCAAGCCGCCGACATTGCAAGGCGCGCAGGTGTTGAAGTTATTATTGCTAAAGGCGCAGGAAAAAACGTTATTTTAAAATGCATGAGTGACGAGTTACCAGGCACGCGTTTTTTAAAACTCACCGCTCCAAAAGATGGCCGTAAAAAATGGTTACTAGCCGGGCCTAAAAGTACCGGCCAAATTGTTATAGATGCAGGTGCTATTGGCGCCCTTCAAAATAAAGGCGCAAGCTTACTTGCTAAAGGCGTTACTAATGCATTTGGACGTTTTGAACGCGGTGATTTAATTGATTTAATAGATAATAAAAATCAAGTAATTGCACGGGGCTTAACGCGCTTTAGTAGCACCGAGGTAAATAAAATAAAGGGTGCGCATTCTAGTCAAATAGGCCAATTACTCGATTACGATAGTGGCGCAGAAGTACTTCATAGGGATGATATGGTCTTGCTATAGAAGCACTTTTAGTAAATTAAATTACTTGAGTGTAATTCTCGCAGTATTACACTTTTTTGATTGTAAATTTGTGCTAAAATCTGGCTCCTTAAATTGTTGTAAGCAGAGCACAGAACATGAAATTAGTTCGTTGGTTTTTAGGTTGTATAATCTTATTCTTTAATTTTGTATTTACTCCTCGCAGTAAAAAGCGTGCAAGCGACAAGCAAGCACAGCTTGATCAGCAAACCTCACAATTTAAACTGTATCAATTTAAAGCATGCCCGTTTTGTGTAAAAGTACGTCGCGCCATTAAACGCGAAGGCTTAAACATAGAAACGCGTGATGCAAAAGACAATGAGCAATATCGTCAAGAGCTACTAGAACAAGGCGGCAAAGTTAAAGTGCCTTGCCTGCGTATAGAGCAAAACGGCCAAGTACAATGGCTGTACGAATCAAACGATATTATTGCTTACTTAAACAAAGTAGCTGCATAAACCACTTTTATTATCTCACTTATTTAAAGAGAATATACCATGACAATTCGCACCCGTGTTGCCCCGTCGCCAACTGGTGACCCGCATCTTGGCACCGCTTATATCGCCTTATTTAACTACTGTTTTGCTAAACAACAAGGCGGTGAATTTGTACTTCGTATAGAAGATACAGACCAAGTACGTAGCACGCCAGAGTCTGAACTTGCGATTATGGATAGCCTACGTTGGTTAGGGCTTGAGTGGGATCATGGTCCTGATGTGGGTGGCGAATTTGGTCCTTACCGTCAATCTGAGCGTAGCGATTTATATAAAAAATACGCGCATCAGTTAGTTGATGATGGTAAAGCGTTTTACTGCTTTGCAACAAGCGAAGAGCTTGATCAAATGCGTGAAGAGCAAATGGCAGAAGGCCTACGCCCTAAATATGACGGTCGTGGTTTAAACCATACAGATGAAGAAATTAAAGCAAACTTAGCTGAAGGCAAACCTTACGTTATACGTATGAAAATCCCAAGCGAAGGCACATTTAAGTTTAACGACTACTTACGTGATGAAATTGAGATCCCGTGGGAAAACGTAGACATGCAAGTGCTTTTAAAAGCGGATGGCTTTCCAACGTACTTTTTAGCGAACGTAGTTGACGACCACCATATGGAAATTAGTCATATTTTCCGTGGTGAAGAGTGGATTAACTCAGCACCTAAGTTATTAAAACTGTATGAAGATTTTGGTTGGGAAGCACCAGTACTTGGTCACTTACCATTACTACGTAACCCAGATAAATCAAAGCTGTCTAAGCGTAAAAACCCAACGTCTATTAATTACTATAAAGAAATGGGCTACCTGCCAGAAGCCGTGCTTAACTACTTAGGCCGTATGGGTTGGTCAATGCCAGATGAGCGTGAAAAGTTCACGTTAAACGAGATGATTGAAAACTTCGACATGAAGCGCGTATCGCTTGGTGGTCCAGTATTCGACGTAGATAAATTAAGCTGGTTAAACGGCATGTGGATCCGTGAAAATCTAACCGACGAGCAGTTAATTCAGCGCTTTGTTGATTGGAAGTTTAATGGCGAAATGCTCGCTAAAATATTACCAGAAGTTAAAACACGTATTAATACGCTGTCGGATATGGTTGAGCTTGCAGGGCACTTTGTAGGTGGTATTCCAACTTACGATCCTGCGCTATTAACAGCCGGCAAAGCAGACGAAAACGTGATTCGCCAAGCGCTACAATTTTTTGTATGGCAGCTTGAAGGTTTACGTAGCTTTGAAAAGCCCGCTATTTTTGCAATAGCAAAAGAAGTTGCAACATTCCACGAGCTTAAGATTAAAGACTTTTTAGAGCCAATATTTGTCGCAATTACTGGCAAAACGTCAAGTACGTCAGTGCTTGATGCAATGGAAATATTGGGGTCTGACTTATCACGTGCTCGTTTACGTGTTGCACTTGCTCATTTAGGTATTTCTAAAAAGCAGGCTAAAAATATAGAGCGTGCGTACCGCGAATACCCAAGTGCATAATTGCTAAAATGTACTTTTAAAAGCCGAGCTTTATTAAGCTCGGCTTTTTTGTTTCAGGCTGTTTAGCTATATGACATCGTATTTTGATATTGTTTAGCCTAAGCATTCACAATTTACTAAATGCTACAATGCGGCATATAAACTCATAGGAGGCAGTATGATTGCAACCGTTAAAAACAAAGCTATTTTTAGTAGTAATACATTTTCGATAAACCTTGTTACTTACCCAACCAATCATAGCGTAATGAACCATATTGACCCTGTGCAGCAAGGGCGCTATTACAAGCTCAACTTTGTATTAGAAAAACCTAAAGCGGGTGGGGTATTTAAATGCTCAAAATGCATTATAAATTTATTTAATCGCGTGTATTTATTCAGACCCGATAAGTACGAACACAGCGTATCTAAAATCGAGTCTGGAAAGCGTGTACTACTGAGCTTTGCGCTTAATATATAATTTATTAATAGTCGTAGGCCTGTCCGGTGCATAAAACAGATAGGTCGCAGTACGATACAGACGTTTCACCACAAGAATTGATAGTAAAAGCATTTCCGCCTCTATTCATAGTATCATTCTTAAGTGCGTCAATGGCGTGAGACTTAGCGCGGTTATAGCTAATATTAGGCTTAGCATCACGATTGTTGCTAACACAGAACTGCCCTTCAACTCGACCTAAAAGTTTAGCACCGCTTTCGTGCGCCTCTTGATCACTATAAAACTGTTGAAGATCTCCTCTAGCAACACGAGTACTGACCTGCTCTGCTAAAATATCTTTAGTTATATTGGTATGGAAGCGAGCTCCAGAACAACCAGCTAAAATAATGAGTAAACTTAAGGTTGCTGTGACTCTTAGCATATCTAATTGATCCATCAATTTATTAATTTCGTTAGGAAATAAAGATACCCATTTAATTTAATACATGCAAGGCTAATAGGTTAATAAATTGTTTGTATTTGTAAGTGACTTAAATACTACTGAGCATAGGGTAAGTAAACAAAAAGAAGTGGCAAATATTAACCAACCAATGGCATAAAATAGCCCACTCTAAGCGCTGCGTTTTATAAAAAACATAGCCATACCCCAAGCCTGCAATAAATGAAACCAATACATAGTTAATTCCTCCAGCAAAATGTGCCAAAGCAAAAATACCTGCAGTAATTACAGGAGCAAGTATTGCTAAACGGGTCGGTGTAATTATTTTGTTAAGCTTAGTTTGTAGTAAACCTCTAAATAAAGCTTCCTCGGCAACACAGGTAAATAAAAGATTAATAGCAATAAAGGCTAACCAAAAGCCAGGAACCTTAGGGTTAAAGCTTACAAGTCCAAGTATTAAAGCCGCAGTGAGCGTAGCTAAAACAGTAGCAATAATTATTAAACTGGCTTGTTTAACGTTTAATGGGCCCGCTTTATTAGAGTCTGCTTTTAAAGTTTTTTTATTCGAATAAAAGTAAGCACAAAGAAATAACCCCGCCATAGCTTTATCAAAATTAGCATAAAGAGTAAAAGTAATCGCATCGCTTGAAATACGCTCGTTTATAACAATGGGGAGGTTATTAAAACCAGGTACCCAATGAAGTGCTAATGCTAATGAGGAAACTATAAAAACAGTACTTAAAGTAGCGCGTATTATTGCCTGCTTTGTATTTAGCGCACAGTAGTATAAAACAACGTAAAGCCCGGTTAACAGCAGGGCATATAAATTTATATAACTTTGAAAATATGCACTTACAACACTTAAAGCTAGTAAGTAGTGCCAAAGGGGTTGCCGCATTATTGATATTTTGCAGTACGGAAAAACACATATAATTGATAGCGCTAATAAATAAAAGGTCATTGTTTTTTATTGCTCTGTTTTATTTAGCAACTAATCTAACAGATTCGACCTCTCAGTATTTTTTTTCTGGTAATATAGATAGGTTATAAGCAGTTTAAGCAGTGAACAAACTATGTTAAGTCCTTTTTTTCAGCAGCATGCTGATTATGTTTCTATCTCTCGTGAGCAGGGTTGTCGATTCGCTAAATGCGTTGCTGACGATTACAATCCACTTCACGACAAAGATGCCAAAAAGTTTTGCGCGCCAGGAGACTTACTTTTTTCATTGGTACTAGACCGCTACGGTATTAGTGAACAAATGGAATTTACTTTTGCCGGTATGGTTGATGAAAACACCAAACTTAACTTCCCTGAAGGGGCTGATGAGTTTGATGTAACCAATGGCGAAAAGGTTATTTTAAAGGTAAAGCGCAAAGGTAAAACCAGCCAATGCCCAGCACTGACTAATAGCCTAATAAAAAATTATGTTGAGTTTTCTGGTACTACTTTCCCGCATGTAATTATTCCATTAATGGGTAAGCAAGAGGTAATGATTAACCCTGCTCGCCCAATGATCATTTACGAATCAATGCTTATCAACCTTGATAATCTTGATATTACAGCACCAGAACTTGAGTTTGCAGAGCCTAGTTTTGAGTACGCCGGCAAGCGCGGAAAAATTACACTACGTTTTAACTTGTTAGAAAACGGCGTTAAAGTGGGTAGTGGTGAAAAGCATATGGTAGTTTCGGGTATACGCGAATACTGCCAAGCAACAGTTGACGATTTAATAGCGTTTTACAACGAGCGTAAAGCGACACTAAAGCCAGCTTAAAGCTACAGCAAATTATAAAAGGCGCTAAATACAGCTGTTATTTAGCCCCTTTTTTATTGTTTTAGCGCTAAAGTGAAAGTGAGCAACCACGATTAAATACTTTTCTGGACTGGTTAATTTACGCAGTACAGTAATATGCGTACAATAGCGCTCTTTGTTATTTTAAAGCTAAGCCTATGTCTGCCACTACGTTCTCATCACTTAATCTCGACCCGTTATTATTAACAGCGATTGAGCAAAATAATTACACTCAACCTACCGCAATTCAGATTAAAACTATTCCGCCTATTTTAGCCGGAAGTGATGTAATGGGCAGCGCGCAAACAGGTACTGGTAAAACCGCCGCCTTTGTTTTACCTTTATTACATAAGCTTTTAAATACCCCTAAAAAAGATGAGCAAGGCCTTGCCCGCGTTGTAATTTTAACGCCAACCCGTGAGCTTGCTCAGCAAGTATTTGCAAGCTTTGAAAAGTACGCACAAGGCACTAATATCAATGGCGCTTTAGCCTATGGTGGCGCAAGTATTGGCCCTCAAATAAAAGCACTTAAAACAGCGCAAGTTATAGTGGCAACACCTGGGCGTTTGCTTGATCATATAGTTAAAGGCAGTGTGGTACTTTCAAGCGTAGACTCCTTAGTGTTTGACGAAGCTGACCGCATGCTTGATATGGGGTTTATTGATGAAATTAGACGTATATTGCGACATATCCCGGGCGATCGCCAAACTTTACTATTTTCAGCTACGTTTGATGACAGCGTGTTTGAACTCAGTAAAAAACTACTTAAAAACCCAGAGCTAATTGAAGTTGATAAACGTAACTCAGCCGCGGTTGAAGTAGAGCAAGTTATTTACGCTGTAGATGAGGATCGTAAGCGCGAACTTGTATCGCACATGATTGGCATGAAAAACTGGCGCCAAGTGCTTATTTTTACTCGCACAAAACAAATGGCTGATCAGCTTGCTAAAGAAATGTGTAAAGACGGTTTAAAAACCGAATCAATCCATGGCGACAAATCGCAAGGCGCACGCGACCGTGCATTGCAAAACTTTAAAGAAGGTATTACGCGCGTACTTGTTGCAACCGATGTAGCTGCGCGTGGTTTAGATATTTCTACACTTAGATACGTAATTAACTTTGAACTACCATACATTGCCGAGGATTACGTGCACCGTATTGGCCGTACAGGTCGTGCTGGTGAGCAAGGACTTGCTATGTCGCTGGTAAGCCTTGATGAGCAATGGCTGCTAGAAGAAATTGAAGTACTACTTGATACGCGTTTAACGCCGCAGTGGTTAGAAGGTTACGAGCCTGATCCTAATAAAAAGCCAAAAGATAATCGTAAAAACACCAACAAGTCGCGAAAAGATCGCGATAAAAAACGCATTACAGGTAAAAGAGAGCCAAGCAGACGTCGTAAATAATAGCTTTTATTTTGCTTTTTTGCCTATACTGGAGCTACTAAATAGCCGAGGTAAAGCTAATGTTTGAAACTGATCAATGGGCATTTTCTGGTATTGATGGCCAGATATCTTTGCATAAATGGCAAAAAACCATAGATCTTATTACGGGGCTTTTTTCAGCCCCGTCTGGTTATATCGTACAGGCAACAAGTAAAGGCTATCGCGTTGTTATCAGAAGTAACGAAGGTGGCTCTAACTTTGAGACAAATCCCATACTTCCTCCTCAAACACCTCTTTTTTGTCGTCACGTTGCTGAAACTAATAATATTTTATATGTTAATGATGCAAGCAATAACGATGCATGGAACACCCTACCAGAAGTAGTTGAAGATGGTGTTGAATCCTACCTAGGCTTACCTATTCATTGGCCTGAGGGCGAAGTGTTTGGCACGCTATGCTTAAAAGACACTAAAATAACAAGCTATACCGATGAATATTTTGAACTCATAGAGCAACTACGCGATTTAATTGAAGATGATTTAGCACTTGTGCATAGCTATGAGCAAATGCGCGAAATAGCCATGTTAGACTCATTAACGAATATTTATAATCGTCGAGCACTTAACTTATTAGCCCAGCAAAAACTTAACTTAGCGCTGCGTTTAGGCTTTGACGTGTGTTGTTTGTTTATTGATATAAACGACTTTAAAAAATTAAACGACACCTGCGGACATGAAGTGGGCGACAAAGCATTGATTATATTGGCAGATACGCTAAAAACGCATTTAAGAGATGCCGATATAGTAGGGCGTTTAGGTGGCGATGAGTTTGTTGCAGTAATGCAAGTAAGCGATAAAAGCAAGATTAACTACATCATGGATAAAATTTCGACTGAGTATTCAAAAGCCTTACTCAAAGAAGACGTTTGCGATTTATCGCTAAGTATTGGTTATAGTTTTACTAATAAACAAAAGCAGCCATTTGAAGCGCTATTAAATGATGCAGACCACGCAATGTATAAAAATAAACAAGCGTATAAGCTCGCTAAAAAAGCATAATAAAAGGAGGTTCGTCATGACTCATGCCACACAAACTTGGCTGGTTTTTTCTGCGATAGGTTTTATTTTTTCCTTAGCAATAATAAGCTTATTTGAAACGTTCCCTAGCATTAGATTTATATCTAATGAGGGAATAATTTTTGGTGTTATGTGCTCCTCTATGGGGTTTGCCTTAAAAAGGCTTGAGAGTAATAACCAAAAACACCTTCAATAAATAGCTTAAGCTGCAAATCTTTACTTGTATTTATTAATTAATTTTTCAAAGAACGGACATAAAAAAGCAAGCCATGAGGCTTGCCAAGAAGGGTGTTAATTAGCTCTAACATAGCTTTTAAGCTATTAGCTTTTAAGCTATTAGCTTTTCCGCAAGGTTCAATTCCATAATGGCTTTTAATAAACGGTATAAATTAATTGACGCGTCAATTTCTTCTTTACGGTTTGTTAAGCTTTCAATATTTAAGCCCAGCGGTACATCTAAATGCGCACAGCTTTTAAGTATTAAGTCGAGGTTTTCGCGGCAAATACGGACTGATTCGCTTAATGTATTGTCTGCATCAAGCATGCGCCATTTAGTTGCCTCTGGCACTGAGATACCCAACCATTGCATAAAGTCTAAGGTTTTTTCGCCGCCGCACGGGGTAAACGTTAATATAATACGTTGAGGTGTAATCCCTTGTGCTTTACATGTACGTGCGTAGCTAGTAATTAGCTCTATAGTAGCTTGTGCGTCGTAAACAGCTTGCGATATAAAAAACTGACAACCTTGTGCTGTTTTTTCTATTAATCGTTCGTGCTCATTTCGTTTACTTGAATGGCGCTCGGCAATCGTAACGCCACCTAAAAAGAAATCATCTGATTGCTCAGCCATCGCTTTATACGCATCTGGCAGGCTTAGCTTTATATCGCCTATCGATGACGGGCTACCTACTAAAACAACATTTTGTAAATTGTAGTCGTTTTTAGTTTCACTTAGCCAATCTTTAAATTCGCCTACGCCACGCTGCGCCACACTTTTATAAGTAATCACATCTTGTGCAGATAAATTACGAAGTAAATGGCTGTATTCACGCGGATCAACGGTTTGTTTAAACGCAAATGGGCGGTCTTGATTAGTGCGGCTGCTTTCGTCTTGAATGTCATAAATTATCACGCCGTCGTATTCAATTTCGTGTAAGCGACCTAATAGCTTTTCTGCAATGGTTTTTAATTGCGCTTTATCGGTGCCAATTTTAGGCGGGGTAGTACCAATAAGATAAACACCTTGGTTGGTGTCCACTATCTTCTCTTTTAGTGATAAAGCCATAATCCTCATTCCAGCTAAGTTTGTTTTGATGGATTTAATATAGCAGCCATTTAGACGTCTAGATAGATTTATTTAGTGAAAGTTTTTCAACTAACATGATGTTTATTCATAGTGCTTGTTCCCATAATTTATAATTGACACAGTTGTTTACATAATAAATTCCCTTTGGGCTCTTATATTTATTGGCTTTGGGGCATAATTAAAGAGTTAAATCTGACAACAAATTTGCTCAATTTAAAAAGGGACAATAATGAAATTTAAATTATTAGCAACCAGCTTAGCGGTATCGCTGGCGTTAACGGGTTGCGCCATGCAACAAAACCGAAGCACGCAAACAACAGCACAACAAGAACAAGTAAATAAAGCTGATGATCGTGTTTTTTCGCAAGATTATTTAATTGAAGAGCTAGAAAACGGCTTGCGTGTCATGGTTGTTAAAACCGATTACCCTGATGTGGTGTCGCTGCAAATTCCGGTATCGGTTGGGTCGCGTAACGAAGTTGAAGAGGGCAAAACAGGCTTTGCTCACTTTTTTGAACACATGATGTTTAAAGGCTCACAAAAATATCCTGAAGATGTGTACTCAGACATATTAAAAAATTCAGGTGTTGATAACCGCGCTTATACAACAAACGATTTTACAAACTACCATTTAAACTTTTCAAAGCAGCATCTTGATAAAGTACTTGAGCTTGAAGCTGATATTTTTCAAAACTTAACTTACACCGAAGAGCAATTTAGAACAGAAGCACAAACGGTAAAAGGTGAGTACTTAAAAAACAACGCGAGTCCAATTCGTAAATTATTAAGCGCTGTACGCGAAGAAGCGTTTGATAAGCACACGTATAAACACACCACTATGGGCTTTTTTAAAGACATAGAAGCGATGCCAGATCAAATGGCGTACGGAAAAGAGTTTTTTGCTAAATTTTATAAACCTGAGTATGTGTCACTTGTTATTGTGGGCGATGTAGATCCACAAGCAACAATGGCAATGGTTAAAAAGCATTGGGGTAGCTGGAAAAAGGGTAACTATGTTGCTGACATTAAAGCAGAGCCTGTTCAACAAGCATCAAAATATTTGCACCAGCAAGATGAAGCGCTACCAGGACATTGGTTACTTGTATCCTACAAAGGCGCTGCGTGGGAGCCTGCTAAAAAAGACAGAGCGGCGCTTGATTTAATCTCACAGCTTTATTTTTCAAGTAATTCAGATTTATATCAAGAGCTAGTGGTCGACAAACAAATTGCCAGCCAAATGTTTACCTATAACCCAGAGACCAAAGATCCGGGTTTATTACACGTATTTGTTAAAGTAGAAAACGCAGATGATTTAGCCACTGCACGCGATGCAATTAACCGAACTTATGCAAAAGCACGCACTGAGCTTGTTGATGAGCAAAAGCTCAGTGATTTAAAATCGAACCTTAAATACAGCTTTATTAATGGCTTGGATTCATCGCAAGCGATTGCATCAACCCTTGCCAGCTACATGCATTTTGAGCGCGATCCTGAGGTTATAAACCAGCTGTATAAATCGGCAGATAACATCACCAGCGCAGATATTAAAGCCGTTGCTAATAAATACTTTACTGATAACGCACGTACCACATTAACAATGTCGGCACTTGATAAAGCCCCAGGTTTCGAGCAAGAAGTTGATTTAAATGCGCTTACTGCAAAGCTTGAACAAGCACCTGCGGCACCTGTATTTAAAGTGCTTGATAAAACCAATAGCTCGCCATTAATTGATGTTAACTTTTTATTCAATACCGGTGCGGCTGCCGACCCACAAGGTAAAAAAGGTGTTGCTGCGTTAACTGCGGCTATGCTTGCACAAGGTGGCTCAGAGGCGACAAGCTATAAAGATATTCAAAAAGCACTTTATCCGCTTGCGGGTAGCTTTGGCTATCAAATAGATAAAGAAATGCTGTCGTTCCAAGGACGTATTCACAAAGATAATGCGGCGCAGTGGTATACACTTGTGAGCGATCAATTACTAAACCCAGGTTTTAGAGATGACGATTTTAAGCGCCTTAAAAAAGAAATGATCGACGGCATTAAGTCAGGCTTAAAAGCATCTAACGATGAAGAGCTAGGCAAAGAAGTGCTATACAGTGCGCTTTACAAAAATCACCCTTATGAAAGTTACAACTACGGTGATATTTCGGATTTAGAAGCGTTGACGCTAGATGATGTTAAAGCGTTTTATAACAGCGAGCTTACGCAATCTAAACTCACGGTTGGCTTAATTGGGGCTGTGCCTGCAAAGCTTAAAGCTAAAATGATGAGCGATTTTGCAACGCTACCAAAAGGTGAGCAAAGCCGTTTAAGTATTCCTGATGCACCAGCGCTTAAAGGTCATCATGCAACTATTGTAGAAAAATCGGCGCAATCGACAGCGGTATCGTTTGGTTTTCCTATTGATACAATAAGAAGTAGCGAAGACTGGACAGCCCTTTGGCTTGTGCGTTCGTACTTTGGTGAGCACCGTAGTTCTAACAGCTTTTTATATGAGCGCATTCGTGAAACTCGCGGCATGAACTATGGCGATTACGCATACATTGAATACTTTCCACGTGGTATGTTTCAAACCAAGCCTGATGCAAACCTAGGGCGCTCTGAGCAAATATTTCAAGTGTGGTTACGCCCACTTCGCTCTAATAACGATGCGCACTTTGCAACACGTACCGCTTTGTTTGAGCTAGATAAGCTAATTAAAAATGGTATGAGCGAAGATGACTTTGAAGCTACGCGTAACTTTTTAATTAACTTTGTGCCGCAAATGGTTGCAAGTCAAAACCGCCAATTAGGTTACGCACTTGATAGCGAATTTTACAACACAGATAGCTTTGTAAGTTACGTAACTAACAAACTTAAAACGCTAAGCGTTGCTGATGTAAATCGCGTTATTAAAGAAAACTTACAAACAGACAACGTTCACTATGTATTTATTACTGGTGACGGCGCTGATATGCAAAAACGTTTAGCATCGCAGCAAACATCGCCAATGATTTACAACACTAATAAACCTGCTGAGTTGGTTGCTGAAGATAAAGTGATTGCTGATTATAAACTGGCAATTCCTGCAAAAAATATTGAAGTGATGAAAGTCGATAAAGTATTTCAATAATTTAAGTGGTTTTTAAACTATCTTGAAACGTATAAAAAATGCCCCAGTGCTTTAAAGCTCTGGGGCATTTTTATATTAATACTTTAAGCCAAAGCAAAGACTTGTTACTAATAAAATAAGCTCGTTACTAATATCATAAGCTTGTTATTAATAGCATACAGCCAACACCGAGTGTAAAGCTAATTAAAGAGCTTATAGCAATAGCTACAATAAACTTTTGCGTTGATTGGACTTTAACCGTTTCATCTACTTCTAAGTCGTCTAGTTTTATAAGCTCGCCTTGGCGCACTTCAAATACTGCGCATAAAGCCATTGTGGTTTCTTTTGATGCCGCACCTTCTTTCTCTACACGCTGAACGGTACGCAAGCTTACATCGCAGGCATCGGCAAGTTGCTGTTGCGTCCAATTAAATTGCTGCCTAAGTTCTTTTATTGTTTTAGGATTAAGTTGCATGCGTTTATTTACCTACCACCAAGTCAATTAACGCAAAGGTTGA
>NZ_PJBR01000075.1:0-20715 GCF_002863625.1 Pseudoalteromonas sp. MelDa3
TATCTTATTTAGTTGTTGGTTGTGGCAGCTCTGGCTCTGATTCTACGGTGCAAAATAATGAAGCGATTACTTTACAAACTCCTGCAATAATTGGTGGTAATAGCCGAGGCGAAGTTATTAGTGATAGTAATGATGCAATAACAGGCTCATTAACCATTACTGATCAACAATCCGGTGAGGCTGCTTTTATAGCACAAGAAAATAGCGCTACAAGCTATGGTTTTTTTAGCTTAAATGCTGGTGGAAATTGGTCATACACACTTGATGATTTAAACGCTTCAATAACATCTTTAAGTGAAGATGAAACACTGCAAGACACAATAACAGTAAACTCTTTAGATGGTACTGGCGCACAAATTATCATAACAATTGTTGGTGCACCAATAACTCAAGCTGATGGCTTTGAGAGCATCTCGCACGTGTTATTGCAATCAGATGGCGTAGATTCGGGACTTGACGCATACACACTTATTGAAAATGTATTCGGCGAAGGGTCAATTGAATCTCCAGATTTATACGCTGGCAATCATGAAAGTGTTGTCCATATTATCGAAGATACCGATACGATAATTGGTAGCCATTTTGTATTTTTAGCCCACCGAAATGATGACCAAGATAAAGACAAAGGTGCAAGTGACAGGCAACGCAACGAAATAAAAACCTACGATAAATCACCGCAAGAAACACTGGCGTTTGAGGGGGAGACATTTCAATACAGCTGGAAATTTAAAGTAAGTAGCGAGCTTGAGCTTACGAGTAAGTTTAGCCATTTTTTTCAAATAAAAGCCCGTAACGAAAGTAACGACAACACCAATGGTAATGACGATCAGCCTATTATCACTCTCTCAGGTGCACAAAAAAACAGTACAGGCAATCAACTGCAAGTGCGGTATAGCGCAGGCTTTGACGAAAACGGTAACAGCACGGGTCTTGATAAAAACTTAATTGAAACCGACTGGTCTTTAATTACAGATGAATGGGTCGAGGTATTTGTACAAGCTACATTTAGTGAAAGTGGTAAGCTTGATATGACATTAACGCGCTTAAGCGACAACGCAGAGATATTTAATATAAGCGAGCAAAACATAGATATGTGGCGCGGCTTTAATGATGATGATTTTGCTCGTCCTAAGTGGGGAATATACCGCTCAATTGTTGAAACCGACAGCCTTCAAGTTGATGAAGAACGTGTTAGGTTTGCTGATTTTTCTATCACAAGAGGTAAGTTAGCGCAGTAAGCTATTTTATCAATTAGCATGAAAAAGCCGTTAATAATTATGCATTATTAACGGCTTTTTTTATTCTTTGATAAAAGTGGTTATTTTACTTCTTTGCCCGCTGCTTGTTGATCAGCATGGTAGCTTGAGCGTACAAACGGACCTGAAGCCGCGTGAGTAAAGCCAATTTCGTCTGCATACGCTTTTAAGCCGTCAAACTCTACTGGTGGCACGTAGCGTTTAACCGGTAAGTGATGCTTAGAAGGTTGTAGATATTGGCCTACAGTTAGCATGTCAACGTTGTGTGCACGTAAATCGCGAAGTACTTCTTCAATTTCGCTAATTTCTTCACCTAAACCTACCATTAAGCCTGATTTAGTTTTAACTTCTGGGTGAGCTTCTTTAAAGCGACGAAGTAATTCTAATGACCATTTGTAGTCAGCACCTGGGCGAGCTAGTTTGTATAAACGTGGCGCAGTTTCAAGATTGTGGTTAAACACATCTGGTGGCGTCTCGATTAATATTTCTAATGCGCGGTCCATACGACCACGAAAATCAGGTACTAAAATTTCGATAGTGATAGTTGGATTATGTTTACGAATCTCGCGAATACAATCGGCAAAATGCTGAGCACCGCCATCTCGTAAATCATCACGGTCAACTGAAGTGATTACAACGTAGCTTAGCTTCATATCTTTTATAGTAAGTGCTAGCTTTTCAGGTTCAGTGGCATCAGGTTTTAATGGGCGACCATGGGCAACATCACAAAATGGGCAACGACGAGTACAAATAGCACCTAAAATCATAAAGGTAGCTGTACCGTGGTTAAAGCATTCAGATAGGTTAGGGCACGAAGCCTCTTCACATACCGAGTGTAAGCCATGCTTACGTAGCGCTTTTTTAATGCCGTCAATGCGATCGGTTGATTTAGGTAAGCGAATTTTTAACCATTCTGGCTTACGCAACATTTCAGTTTTTTCTGTAGGTAAAACTTTTACTGGGATCAACGCCATTTTTTCTGCGTCGCGTAGTTTTACACCTGGTTCCATTTTGACTGGTTTATTCATTCGTTTTCAAACCCTTCAGTATGCTTAACCTGTGTTGCATTAAGCTTCTTGATCATGTGTTTCACCAATCCTTCACCTGCACTTTCTAGGTTTTGAGGACCATCTAATTCTTTAGTTTGCACCATATTCATGCCCGCATAACCACATGGGTTAATGCGTAAAAATGGACTTAGGTCCATGTTAACATTTAATGCTAAGCCATGAAACGAGCAACCACGACGAACTCGTAATCCAAGGGATGCAATTTTGCTGTCGTTAACGTAAACACCGGGTGCATCAGCTTTAGCATAAGCTTCAATACCATACTCGGCGAGTGATTCAATAATGCACTCTTCAAGCCATGTAACCAATTCACGTACACCAATCTTTAAACGACGTAGATTAAATAATACATACATCATTTGCTGGCCAGGGCCGTGATAAGTTACTTGTCCACCACGGTCAACTTTAATCACCTCAATGTCGCCAGGAGCTAGTAAGTGTTCGTCCTTACCAGCCTGACCTTGGGTGAATACACTCTCGTGCTCTACAAGCCAAATTTCATCTGGCGTATTTTCATCACGGGTGTCGGTAAAGTCCTGCATTTTTTGCCAAATTGGCATATAACGCTGACGACCCAGTTGGCGTACGATCAAAGTGTTTTCGTTCACAACAAATCTCAACTATGGCTTAAAGCATGTGGCGTACGTCATCAATATTGCTGATCACGTTGTAAATTTCTTCAATGTGTTTGCCACTGGTAACCGTTGCTACAAGGCTTACTGACTCGTAATTACCTTTGCTGCTTGGTTTTACTTTAGGGGCGTAATCGCCAGGTGCTATTGGTTGTAACTTAGCTAAAATTTGATCAGTTAAGTTTACATTAGCTAAACCCATTATTCTGAATGTAAATGGGCAAGGGTACTCTAGGTACTCATCAAATTTAGTATCTTTAACAGGTTGAACCACGACGGTGACTCCTCATACAAAAGTGTGGACTCTATGCAAGCTCGAAGCTTAATACAGATAGGCAATTAGCAGTCTTGCTTATATGGGGCGCATTCTAACATTTTTCAAGTAAAAAAAAACGCCTCACAGTGGAGACGTTTAAATTAGTTACCCTAGTTAATAGGGGAGCTATAAATTACTGCATGATCTGTAAACGTAAGTAATCATAAATTTTGCTAAAGAAGCTGCCTTCTTCCACTTCTTCAAGTGTTACCAGTGGGTATTGAGCAATATCTTCGCCCTCTAGTTGTAAGAATAACGTACCTACTTTAGTACCTTTAGCAAGTGGTGCTTCAAGCGTATTATCTAGCTCAAAGTTAGCTTTAAGGTTTTTATGCTGACCACGTGGGATAGTAATCGGTGTATCTTCTAAAATACCTAAAGATACATTTTCTTTGTTACCCATCCAAATACGTTGTTCTGCAAAGCTATCGCCTGCTTTGTACGGAGTAATTGTTTCATAAAAACGAAAACCATAGTTAAGTAGTTTTTTACTTTCTACTTTACGAGCTCGTTCGCTGGTAGTACCCATAACAACAGCAATTAAACGCATATCGTTTTTAGTTGCTGAGGTAACTAGGCTGTAGCCAGCTTCTGATGTATGACCAGTTTTAATACCGTCAACATCTAAGCTTTCGTCCCACAATAATGAGTTACGGTTATATTGCTTAATGCCGTTATAAGTAAACGATTTTTGCTTATAAAGTGCATATTCATCTGGCACATCACGAATAAGTGCAGCACCAAGTGTCGCCATATCGCGAGGCGTTGTGAAGTGCTCGTCAGTATCAAGGCCGTGGCTGTTGATAAAGTGGCTGTTGCTCATACCTAATTTAGCAGCATGGGCATTCATTAAATCAGCAAATGCGCTTTCGCTTCCAGCAATATGCTCAGCCATTGCAACACATGCATCATTACCTGATTGGATAATAATACCGTGGTTAAGCTGATCAACACTAATTTGCTTACCTACTTCAATAAACATCTTTGAAGATTCTGGGAAGTTTTTAGCCCATGCTTTTTCGCTTACCGTTACCATATCGGTAGTGGCAATATTACCTGCTTTAATTTCAGTACCAATTACATAACTGGTCATCATTTTAGTTAAACTTGCAGGTGCTAGCTGTGTATCGGCTTCACCTTCAGCAATAACTTTACCTGTTGTAAAGTCGACCAAAAAATAACCTTTTGCATTAACTTGAGGTGGTGCCGGAATAATTTGGGCGCTGGCTGAAAATACGGCGGCTGTACAAACTAGGCCGCATACACCTTTGAGGATTTTATGTTTAATAGATTTCATCATACTCATTAATGGTTAAAGTTAAAGATTCGCGTTACGCCATTTTATACCCAAACCACCCCAAGATGCGAGCATCCTGGGGTAGTTTGGGTATTAGTCTTACTGAGTGTAAAGCAAGAACGCGTTTTGAAATTGATTTTGTTTTAATTTTTTTAATACTTCGTCTGCATGAGGGGTGTCTTTTATTGGCCCTAAATGCAGTCTGTAAATGTCGTCTTTTTGAACGATATTTGTTGGTAATTTGTATTGCTCTCGCAATGTGCTGGCAAGCGCTTCAATATTAGCAAGTGTACTACCTGCAGCTACCTGAATATAGGTTTGACGCGCAGTTGCGCCCGCAAGCGTAACTGCCTCTAGCTTAACCTTTGCTGTACCATGGGTGTAATAGCCAAGCTTATAAGCGGCTGCGTACGAAAGGTCAATTATTCTATCGTCATGAAACGGGCCCCGGTCGTTTACGCGCACAATTACCGATTTACCATTTGCTGTATTGGTTACTTTAACAAAGCTAGGTAGCGGCAGCGTTTTATGCGCAGCGGTCATGGCAAACATATCGTACGTTTCACCATTTGAGGTGTGATAACCATGAAATTTACGACCATACCAAGAGGCAACACCTTCCTCGCTAAAGCCAGTCTCATCAAGCATGGGCGAATAACTTTTACCAAGCACTGTATACGGACGGCTGGCGCTGGCACTTTTAGTTACTTCGGTAACTATAGCGTCTTGCATCTCAAGTGTAGTTGGGGCTCTTAATGGCGCTGCATCATGACGCATGCTATAACGGCTACTTGAGCCGCTACTACATGCACTTAAAAGCAAAATTAATAACGTGGTAAATATAAGCTGATTAGTGTGTCGCATTATTTTAAAAGCATCCTTTTATCTGTTGCGATTGACATAATAATGCCAAATCCTGCCATTAACGTCACCATCGATGTACCACCATAACTAATCAGTGGTAAAGGTACGCCTACAACAGGTAATAAACCCGATACCATGCCTATGTTTACAAATACGTACACAAAAAAGGTGAGGGTGAGTGCGCCTGCGAGCAATTTACCAAATGCATCTTGTGCATTAACAGCAATGTATAAACCACGGCCAATAATAAATAAATAGAGACTAAGTAAAACACATACGCCAAATAAACCAAATTCTTCGCTTAAAACCGAAAATATAAAGTCGGTGTGGCGCTCTGGCAAAAATTCTAATTGCGATTGCGTACCAAGCAGCCAGCCTTTACCTTCTATACCGCCTGAGCCAATAGCAATTTTAGATTGAATAATATGATAACCCGAACCGAGCGGATCGCTCTCAGGGTCTAAAAAGGTGAGTACACGCTGCTTTTGATAATCGTGCATACCGTAGTGCCAAAATGGCCATGCGGCAAGCGCTACAATAGAGCTTAAAAAGCCGATTAAACGCCAACTTAATCCAGACAAAAACAAAACAAATATACCTGAACTTGCAATAAGTATAGCGGTACCTAAATCGGGTTGTTCTTTAATTAATAATGTAGGGAGCATTACAATCATAAAGCCAATAATTAAGTGCATTGGCCGAGGAGGTAAGTGGTTACGCCCTATATACCAAGCTACCATCATCGGGACTGCCAACTTCATTAATTCTGCAGGTTGAAACCGTGTCACCCCTAAATCGAGCCATCGCTGTGCGCCTTTTGAGCTTACGCCAAATAAAAGTACACCCACTAGCATTAATAAACCAACGCAATAAAGTGGGATCACTAAACGCTTTAATGTGGCAGGCGAAAATTGGGCCAAAACAACCATAGCAACAACCGCACCGCCCATACGAGTCATGTGCCTAATCATCATTGAAGAGTCTTGGCCGCTTGCGCTGTAAACAACCATTATGCTACCAGCCATCATTATGAGTAATGCAATAAGCAGTGGTAGGTCTAGATGCATACGCATCCAAATAGAGCGTTTATCGTGCAAAGCGGTCATGGTGTATCGTTCCTTGCAAGATTAACTGGATTGGCTGCAAAGTAGTAATCCATAAGTTGGCGAGCAATTTGAATACCACCGTGGTTGTTTTCTAGTACAACAGAAACCACAATTTTAGGATCGTTGTAAGGTGCAAACCCTACGTAAATTGTGTTGTCACGCTGGCGCTCTTTAAGCGATTCTGCATCGTAGCGTTCACCTTGGGCAATACTAACTACCTGTGCAGTACCCGTTTTACCAGCCGAGTCGTAGTTAGTGCCTTTAAATGCTTTGTGCGCTGTGCCTGATATTTTTTGAACTGTATTATGCATTGCATCTAACGATACTTGCCAATGGCGTGGATCTTTTAAAATAACAGGGGGTTTTTCTTCGTTGTTAATTTGCGTTATGTCGCTATCTTTTTTTATTACTTGCACCAAATGAGGTGGATGATTAATACCACGATTAACTAATATGTTAGTCGCATTTGCAATTTGAATTGGTGTAGCAGTCCAGTAACCTTGACCAATACCTACCGAAATAGTATCACCACGCCACCAAGACTCTTTAAAGCGTCCTTCTTTCCATTCTTTTGAAGGTAGAATAGCAGTAGTTTCTTCATGAATATCAATACCTGACAAATCGCCGTAGCCAAAACGGGCCATAAAATCACTGATTTTAGTAATGCCTAATCGATAAGCCGCATCGTAAAAATAGGTATCGCACGACTCTTCAATCGCCTTGTATACATCCACATGACCATGGCCCCAACGTTTCCAATCTCGCCATTTGTGTTCAACATTTGGAATTTGAAAAAAACCAGGATCCCACATTGATGTTGATTCATTTACTATATTTTCTTCAAGCGCTAATACAGCCATTAAGGGCTTTACCGTAGAGGCAGGCGCATAACGACCTTGCGTAGTGCGGTTTATTAGCGGACGGTCTTGGTTAAGTAACGCTTTATAATTTTTGCTGCTAATGCCGTGTACAAATAAATTTGGGTCATAACTTGGGTTTGAATAAAGTGCCAGCACGCCACCATCTTTTGCATCCATAACTACAACAGCGCCACGCATATCTTTAAGCCCATGCTGTGCAATTTGTTGCAAGCCAATGTCTAAGGTAAGTACTAAATCGCTACCAGGTTGTGGCTGGGTCATGCTTAGAGTGCGAATTACACGGCCACGGTTATTAACTTCTACCCGTTGTGAGCCCACTTTACCGTGCAATGTCTCTTCATAGTATTTTTCTAATCCGAGCTTGCCAATATCATATGTAGCACGGTAATTGGTTGCACGATCTTCTTGTTCTAATTGGTTTAGCTCTTTTCTATTAAGCTTGGCAACATATCCAAGCGCATGCGTTAGCGTGTCGCCAAATGGGTAGTAGCGAGCCAGACGTGCCTCAATACTAAAACCAGGAAATTTATGCTGATTAACCGAAAATTTCGCCACTTCTGTTTCGTCTAAGCGGGCTTTTAGTACTTGCGATTTAAAACGACGGGTGTGTTTTATATCTTTTAAAAAGTCTTGTTTGTCTTGCTCTGTAATCGCAATTATTTTACTTATTTTATCAAGCGATTCGTCAAGGTCGTCTACTTCTTCGGGGATGACTTCAAGGTTGTAAACAGGTTTGTTTTCAGCAAGTAGCACACCGTTACGGTCGTAAATTAAACCACGGTTGGGTGCAATAGGAATAACTTTAATGCGGTTATCGTTGGAGCGGGTTTGGTAGTCTTGGTGATCTTCTACCTGAATAGTATAAAGATTAGAAAGTAGTACAGCGACTAATCCTAATACAAAAACAAAACCCACGAATGCTCGCCTAGCAAATAAGTTTGCTTCTGCGGAGTGGTCACGAATAGTGGGTCTATGTTTTAGCATGGCAAGGGGTTACTCGCGATGATAAGGATGGTTGTTATTTAAGCTCCAGCCTCGGTAAAGGCTCTCTGCAACAATTATACGCACCAAAGGGTGCGGCAATGTTAAATTAGATAACGACCATTTTTGCTCAGAAGCTGCAATGCACTCTGGAGCAAGTCCTTCAGGTCCGCCAATAAGTAAACTTACATCGCGGCCATCGAGTTGCCATTTTTCCATATTTTTAGCAAGTTGGTGAGTATCCAGCGCTTTCCCTGTTACCTCTAACGTTACAATACGATTGCCTTTTGGAATAGCCGCTAATGTTTTTTCACCTTCAATGTGTAAAATACGTTTTATATCTGCATTTTTACCACGTTTTCCGGCTTGAATTTCAATTAACTCTAGGGCCATATCTTTAGGGAAACGTCGCTGATATTCTGCAAATCCCGTTTCTACCCATGCTGGCATTTTAGTACCAACAGCAATCATTTGTATTTTCACGTATTACTTCCAAGCATTGTCTAAAATGAGTGAGCGTTTAGCCCCACAGTTTTTCTAGATCGTAATAGCTACGTGCTTCGTTTTGCATCACGTGTACAACCACATCACCTAAATCAACCAGTGCCCATTCGCCGTCGCCTTCACCTTCATAACCTAGTGGCTCTGAATCTGCATGACGCGCTTCTTTTGCTAAGTGATCGGCAATTGACTGTACGTGGCGTTTAGAAGTACCAGAACAAATTACCATGTAATCTGTGATATCTGATGTTCCAGTAACGTCAATATGAACGATGTCACGCGCTTTCATATCGTCAATTTTGTCCATAGCAAAGGCGAGTAGTTGTTTTGAATCCAAGGTTTTGTCTCAATTTAAAAATTTAATGGCGCGCATTTTAACACGCTAGGAGTTTTTAAGCATCAATTTGATAGAGCTGATGCACTTCTATGTAATGACTCACTGCATCGGGCAATAGTTCATTCTTTTTATTACTTTTTTTCAGTTGTTCGCGAATGGTGCTTGAGGCCGCATCGAGCATTTCGCCCGGTAAAAAATAAAGTTTACCTGCAAGTGAGTGTTTAAGTGCCGCTACTTCGCCGGCATTTGCGCGTTGCATATAGCTTTTGAGCTCACCTTTTACAGTGCAATGTTGAGCAGGGCGCTGGTACACCACAATATGGCAAAGCTGCGTTATTGCCTTCCACTCAAACCACTTATCGAGATTGTTAAACGAGTCCATACCAATTAAAAATAAAATAGGTGTAGTGGGGTGCTCTTTACGAAGTTCTTGCAAACTAAGTAGCGAATACGATGGACCAGCTCGGTTAAGCTCTCTTAAATCGAGTTCAAAATGAGGATAAGGTGCAATGGCTGCGTTTAGCATATTAATACGGTGCTGAGTACTAATTCCCGGCGCTGCTTTATGTGCAGGGAGTGCACAGGGCATAAAATAAAGCGTATTTAAATTAAACGCATTTACGCATTGCTGCGCCATATTTAGATGGCCTAAATGGACTGGGTCGAAAGTGCCACCAAAAATTGCGATCATTTAACACCCATTAGCTATTTATTAATTAACCGCGTGGCACGGCATAGGAATGTTGAGCGGCTGGCAAAATTTAATACAAATATGAGCAAGCGCTTGGTAAGGTGCAATTAAATTACCTTGCTTGTAACTGGCATCAAACAACGCAACATCACTGTTTATTTGTTCTAGTGTGTGCATGTTTAAACGGTTAATTGCGTTTTGAACTGGACCTTGTTGGTTTTTCCAAATTGCTTTTTGTTTAAATAAATTAGCGATAGGTTCGCCATTTAATAAACCAAGTTGCACACTTATAAGTGTATTAAGCTCTTTGGTTATAGCCCACAAAATACTTACCACTTCGGTGTTATCGCTGGCAAGTTTGTTTAATACTTTTATAGCTTGTTTGGCGTGGCCATTTAATAGCGCATCGCTTAAATCAAAAATATCAAATTTGGCTTGGTTTAATAGGCCTTGCATTACTAATTGCTGAGTAATTAATGCATTGCCGTGCAGCAGCGAGAGCTTTTCAAGCTCCTGAAAACAGGCTAACAAGTTGCCTTCGGTGGCATTTATTAAGCTTACTTTGGCGTCGCTTTGCATATTAAGTGATAAACGTTGGCATTGCTCATCAAGCCATCGTTTTACATGAGAGCCCGTAAGCGGGTAGCAAGGTACAAATACACCTTGCTTATCAAGAGCTTTAAACCATGCTCCACGTTGTACTTCTTGGCTGGCTTTAGCGCCTTTAACAATTAAAATAGTATCGGGATTAACCAGCTCAACTACTTTTTTAAAGGTGTTGCTGCCAATAACGCCTGGCTTTTGTTGGTTTAAATCAAGCTCAATAATAGTGCGGGCGCTAAACAGCGACATACTTTGGTACTGGGCTATAATTTCTTGCCAATCGAATCCTTGCATTAAAGTAAACTTAATTACTTCATCAAAACCTTGCTGCTTAGCACTGTCGCGAATTTGTTGTACGCACTGCGCTTCTTGAAAAGGCTCTTCTCCAAATACTAAATAAAAGGGCTTTAGCCCTTTATTTAATTCACTCGGTAGTTGATTAGCGTAGCAGCGCATTATAGTTGCGACAGCTCTCTAACAATACGACGACTGGCTTGCTCACGAATTTCGCTAATAAGTAGCTCAAGCTCTTTTGCTTTTGCTAATGCATGATCCGGATCGTCTTGATAATTACGGTAAAGCTCAAAACGTTTTTCTATCGCTTTTTCACCTGGGCGTTTAACTACATACGATACGCCATAAGCGAGCTCATATTCAGCAACTTGGCCGTTTTGAAACAGCGAAAGTGTTTGGCGTTCAATGCTTTCTTTGCGTAAGTACAATTGGGCTTTATCTTTAGCTGACGATACTAACTCTACGTTACTCGCTTTAAGCTCTTTTTTAAGCTCAGTGAATAAAGTCGATTTTTCGTCATCGCCTACAAGTGTTAGCTGTTTTAAGTTATCAGGCAGGCTAGAGGCTTTTTTTAAATGAAAGCCACAGCTTGATAACAAAAAACAGACTAGCACTAAGGCTAGTCCATTTTTAATGGCGTTAAATGCAGCCATATTAGTTAGCTACCACGTTAAGTAGCTTGCCTGGTACGTAAATGATTTTACGAATGGTTGAGCCATCAGTAAATTTAGTAACGTTAGATTCTGCAAACGCAAGGGCTTCTACTTGCTCTTGAGTTGCACCAGCTGCCACTGTTAACTTAGCGCGAAGCTTGCCGTTTACTTGTACGATGATTAGTTTTTCATCTTCAACAAGTGCAGACTCGTCAACTTTTGGCCATGCAGCATCTAAAATTTCGCCTTTTTTACCAAGCTCTTTCCAAAGCTCATGCGATAAATGCGGAGTAATAGGTGCAAGCATAATAACTAATGCTTCAAGTGCTTCGTTAGCAATCGCTACATCTTGTTTGTCGCTCAGTGGTGCTTTTAATAACTTATTAGAAAGCTCCATAATGGCTGCAATAGCGGTGTTAAAGGTTTGACGACGTTCAACATCATCAGTCACTTTAGCAATTGCTTTGTGTAAGTCGCGACGTAGTACTTTTTGCGGGTTAGTTAGCGCTGATTTATCAAGTGCTTGGTAACCTACTGTTTTAACGTCTACCGCGTATTTCCATACACGTTTTAAGAAACGATGCGCGCCTTCAACGCCTGAGTCTGACCATTCAAGCGTTTGCTCTGGCGGTGCTGTAAACATCATAAATAAACGCACTGTATCTGCACCGTACTGGGCAATTACATGTTGTGGGTCTATACCGTTGTTTTTAGACTTAGACATTTTACTCATACCTGATGAGAATACCGGCTCGCCGTCTTCCTTATGCCATGCTTTAGTAACGCGGCCTTTTTCGTCGGTTTCGGTGTTTACATCAGTTGGCGAAATCCAAATGTCGCCGCCTTTTTCATCTTTACGATAAAATGTTTCAGCAAGTACCATACCTTGACAAAGTAAGCGGTCAAACGGCTCATCAGAATTAACTAAACCAAAGTCACGTAATAATTTATGGAAAAAGCGCGAGTACAATAAATGTAAAATAGCGTGCTCAATACCACCAATGTATTGATTTACTGGTAACCAGTAGTTAGCAGCAGCAGGGTCTAGCATGCCTTCATCGTAGCGTGGGCTACAGTAACGAGCGTAATACCAAGACGATTCCATAAAGGTGTCAAACGTATCAGTTTCGTGAAACGCAGGTGCGCCATTAACTGTTGTTTTAGCCCACTCTGGGTCTGCTTTAAGTGGTGACGTTACACCGTTCATCACTACATCTTCTGGTAAGCGAACTGGTAGCATATCTTCTGTTGCAGCAAGTTCTTTACCATCTTCATCGCTAAGCATTGGAATTGGAGAACCCCAATAGCGCTGACGGCTCACACCCCAGTCACGCAGGCGGAAGTTTACTTTACGCTCACCAACACCGAGTGTTTCTAATTTATCGGCAATCGCTTTAAAACCAGCTTCAAAATCAAGGCCGTTAAATTCACCCGAATTTACAAGTACACCTTTATCGGTAAATGCTGATTCTTTTAGGTTTACTTCAAGATCTGAACCTTCAGCAGGCGCTATGACTTGTTTTATATCTAGGCCGTACGCTGTTGCAAACTCAAAATCGCGTTGATCGTGCGCAGGTACTGCCATTACAGCGCCTGAGCCGTAATGCATTAATACAAAGTTAGCAACCCAAATTGGTACTTGCTCGCCCGTTAATGGGTGAGTTGCGTAAAAGCCTGTTGCTATGCCTTTTTTCTCCATTGTTGCCATGTCTGCTTCGGCAACTTTGGTGTTTTTGCATTCTTCAACAAACATTGCAATAGCATCGCTATTTTTAGCGGCTTCTTGCGCAATAGGGTGACCACCAGCAACAGCAACATACGTAACACCCATAAAGGTATCTGGACGTGTTGTGTATACGCTAAATGTTTCGTCGTTATCGGTGCGTTTAAATTCAATATCACACCCTTCAGAGCGGCCAATCCAGTTGCGCTGCATTGTTTTAACTTGCTCTGGCCAATCTTCTAACTTGTCTAAATCGTCAAGTAGCTCTTGTGCGTAGTCGGTAATTTTAATAAACCACTGTGGAATTTCTTTTTGCTCAACCACAGCGCCTGAACGCCAACCACGACCGTCAATAACTTGCTCGTTAGCGAGTACAGTTTGATCTACTGGATCCCAGTTAACTGTCGACATTTTTTTATACACTAGGCCTTTTTCGTAAAGCTTAGTGAAAAACCACTGCTCCCATTTGTAGTATTCTGGATGACATGTCGCAATTTCGCGATCCCAGTCATAACCAAAACCTAATTGCTTAAGTTGGGTACGCATGTAATCAATATTTTCGTATGTCCACTTAGCTGGTGCTGTTTTGTTTTTAATAGCAGCGTTTTCTGCAGGTAAACCAAACGCATCCCAACCCATAGGTTGCATTACGTTTTTGCCTTGCAGGCGCTGGAAACGAGAAACAACATCACCAATGGTGTAGTTACGCACATGACCCATATGCAGTCGACCACTCGGATAAGGGAACATAGAAAGGCAGTAATACTTTTCTTTGCTCTCATCTTCAGTGACTTTAAATACCTGGTTTTCTTCCCAGTAGCTTTGTACTTTTGACTCTATATCTTGCGGGTTATATTGCTCTTGCATCTATGGTTCCAGACTTCTTGCAAACTAATAAAAAATTGCCGTTAGGATACCCCAAATAAAACACTATTCACAGCGTCAAAAACATGCTTTTATTAAATTGTAACTTTCAGTGCAGGTTAACCTGCCTTTTTATAGTGTGGTTAGCTAAAGGCATAAGTTACAGACTGATTTAACAGCAATTTTGAAGGAGTAAAAAATGACTGATTACAAAACATGGCTTAGCAGTTTTACCCATTGGATAAAAGATGTGAAAGAGCATGGTTTAAAAGATGTGGTTTCTGGGTTTGTTGAATCTGAGCAGGCGCTTAAAGATTTAAGTCAAGAAAGATATGAGCTCTACAAAAGTTATTTAAAGAATGATATTGAACATATAGTAGAGAACGAATCACACTATAATTCGCTTGCATGGCAAGAGCTTAAAGAGTCTCTTTGGTTTGAACTTTCGCACATAGAAGATAAAACTCAACTTGAGTGGCAATCTCTTAGCCAAGATTTTAAGCACAATGGTGTGTATCACGCAGGCGAATGGATAGCCATGGGCACATTAGTATGTAAGAATTGCACCCATAGTTACGATGTTTATCACGCTACACAAATTACACCGTGTATTGAATGTGATGGAATCTATTTTAGTCGTAAGGCACTGCACCCTTAAATATAAGTATTAAGTGGCTGCGGGCCACTTAATACGCCCAAAGGCCAGCGAATATGCTGGTAAAAAAAGAAGTTAGAATGACGAAAAAATTGCTGCCACTATCTGTTTCAAAGCTCGCACCGAGTATTTCTACTAATCACGTAAACACGTGTATGAACAATCCATACCCAGAGCAACTTACGTTTATAGGCCAACAACGTGCCCAAAGTGCTTTAGATTTTTCATTAGGGATGGAACTGCCGGGTTACAACGTTTATGTAATGGGCGAGGCCGCTCACGGGCGCTTTACGCTTGTTAAAGATAAACTTAAACAACACGCAAAAGACCGCTCAACGCCAAACGAATGGTTATACGTAAACAATTACGATGACCACAGAGAACCTATTGCGCTGTTTATGCAACCAGGTCAAAGCAAGCAACTTAGTGACGATATAGATTCATTTTTAGATGAAGTACTCGACACCTTTCCTGCGGCATTTGATAACCCAGCGTATCAGCGTAAGAAAAAATCAATCGATCGTGAATTTAACGATGCCTACGACAGTGCTATTACCGCAGTAGAAATTGCGGCGTTTGAGCAAAGCGTTGCATTAGTTGAAGAAAAAAATTCAGTAGGGTTTGCACCACTTGTAGATGGTAAACAATTGAGCGACAGCGAATTTGGCGAACTTGAAGAAACGTTACGTGAAGAGTTTTTTGAAAAAATTGAAAAGCTAGAAGATGCATTAATAGAAGCGTTAATAGAGCTGCCACGTTGGAAACGCGAATCAAAAGAAAAACAACGCAACCTTAAAAAATCGACTGCAGAGCAAGCCACTAAACCACTTTTAAAAGACTTAGAACATAAATATGCCACGCATATTGGTGTACTGCGCTATTTAAAAGATATACGCGTTGAAATTATAGACGCGGTACTTGAATGGCTAGATGACGAAGACGAAAGTGAAGAAAGCAAAGAAGACTTTGATCGCAAAGGCATGCTTACCGACTTTTTTGCACCTAACATTTTAGTTGAGTTTAAAGAGGACGACGCAGCACCGGTTGTGTACGAGCCTAATCCAACGTTTGGCAATATATTTGGCAAAATTGAGTACTCAACATCGCAAGGCTCTTTAATTACCTGTTATCGCTCAATTCAGGCTGGTGCATTGCATCGTGCTAATGGCGGCTATTTAATTATGGACGCTGAAAAAATCATGGCAAACCCACAGGTGTGGGATGGTTTAAAACTCGCGTTAAAAACACATCAAATTAAAAACGACTTACCGTATCAAGACAGCACAGTAGGGACTAGCTTTACACTTCGCCCGCAGCTTATACCGCTTGATGTTAAAATTATTTTATTAGGTTCGCGCGAGTTGTACTACACCATAGGTGAATACGATGAAGAATTTGCAGAGCTATTTAGAGTATTAGCCGACTTTGATTACTACTTGCCAAGTAGCGATAAATTGCAATACCAGTTTATTACTAAAGTAACCGAGTATTGCGAGCAAACATTAAAGTGCACTGCAACGCAGGCTGCTATGGTGCGTTTACTTAAATTTAGTTACCGCCAAGCTGAGCATCAAAATAAATTATCAGCGCGTTTTGCTGATGTACTTGAACTTATTGCAGAAGCCAGTTACTACGCTAAACAAGACAAATTAGCCGTTATTGACGCGCACCATATTGACGAAGCCATTGGAGGCAAGCAATACCGTACCGGCCAAATTAGCGAAAATATGCTCAGTGATATAAAAGAAGGTCACACACTTATTGCAACCGACGGCCAAGCCATTGGTAAAGTAAATGGCTTAACCGTATTACACATTGGCGATACCTCATTTGGTACCCCTGCGCGTATTACGGCAACGGTTTATGCTGGCGCCGATGGCGTAATAGATGTTGAACGCGAAGCTGAGCTTGGCAAAGCAATTCACTCAAAAGGTGTTATGTTGCTTACCGGTTATTTAGGTAATAAATATGCGCAGCACTTTAGCTTAACGCTTAGCGCTAATATTGCCATTGAGCAAAGCTATGGTTACATAGATGGCGATAGTGCATCTTTAGCGGAGCTTTGTGCGCTTATATCATCAATCACTAGTTTGCCTATTAGCCAGTCTATCGCGCTTACAGGTTCTATTAACCAACACGGTGATGTACAAGCCATTGGTGGCGTAAACGAAAAAATAGAAGGCTTTTTTAAACTGTGCAAAATGCGTGGTTTAACTGGTTCGCAAGGCGTTATCATTCCTAAATCAAACCAAGTTAACTTAGTGCTTGATGACGAAATACTTAATGCGGTTGAATCGGGTAAATTTAATATTTACGCAGTTGAAACCGTAGACCAAGCGCTTAACTTATTAATGGATATAGAAGCTGGCGATATTATTGATGACCAGTATCCAGAAAACTCAGTAAACGGTATTGCACTTGCTCGCCTCAAAGAGATTGCCGACATAGTAAACGGCGATGATGACGAAAAAGACGAAGAGCTAGATAACGAAAAAGGTTAATGATGATTAATATAATTTTGGCGGTAGTTATCGCCATTTTTTGTTTTTTAATATTTCAAAATAGTAAAAAAGCAAAACAACAAGCAGGCATAAATGCGCAAATAGGTGCAGATTATTTAGCCGCTAACGCAAAGGTAGAAGGTGTAGTAGAAACGACTTCTGGCTTGCAGTATAAAGTAATCCATAAAAGCGAAAACGAAAACACACCAACCCCAAAAAGTATGGTTAACGTGCATTACCACGGCACGCTAATCGACGGCACTGTGTTTGACAGTTCAGTAGAGCGTAAAACACCTATTAGCTTTGGTTTGCACCAAGTTATTAAAGGTTGGACTGAGGGCTTACAACTTATGAGCCCCGGCGATAAATACACGCTATATGTACCGCACCAATTAGCGTACGGCGAAAAACGTGTAGGGAGTATTCCTCCTGCCTCAGTACTTATATTTGAAGTAGAGTTACTGGCAATTGAGTCTTAGTGATTAAATAACAAGGAAGTAAATTATGAATAAAGACGAATTACTTAAAATAGCCAAAGGTGATATTAACTTTACCTTTCAATCTATTATTTATGCATTAGCGCTGTGCTTACTCGTTGCAGCTGTTTTTTTACTAGAGATGAGCGTTAACCTACAAATGGGTTTAATAGTTTGTATTATCGGTGTGTTTGGAATGACTATTTATAATAATTTAAATACTCGCCTAAATGCGGCGCTTGCACTTATTGCGCTCTCACAAGATAACCAAAGCACTAAGTAAGCAACGAGTTAGTTTAATAGATTGGTATAAGCCCTACTTTAATAAAGTGGGGCTTTTTGCTTTTAGCTAACAATAAAATTTACTCAAGAATTTTAATACGAGGTCGATACCTATAAAAGAGACAAAGCTATTTTAGGGATAAAATAATGAAGATTTCACCGACTCCCATTGCATACCAAGTACACAGCTCAAATACTCAACCTTTAGCGCAATCAGATAAACTACCTGTTGAAAAAGCGAGTGAAGAAAAGAGCGAGGAAGAAAATGAGGAAGAGCCAAAATATGTGTTATCAAAGTTTCTAGATACCAAAGCGCAAGAATATAGTGAAGATAACGCTACGTTTGGCAATCAATATAAAAACCTAGAAAAAGTATACAAGCACTTCGCTGGGCGAGTTATTGCGCTGCAAGAGCAAATTAATAAACTTAAACAAAGCCCCGTACAGCGTAGTTTAACTATAAATACTTCTGCAAGTGAGCTAAATAAAAGTGATGCGAGTTTAACTCTAGATGCAGAGCATCTAGGGCGTGTTGACCCTTCGTGGTTGAATTTGCAGCAGTATGTTTGGTATTTAGGCAAGGCAGAGCCTATGTAGTGTGGTTACTCCCCATAAATAGGCGATAACGCAGCATAAATACCAAACATGCGCTGCCCGAAGGGTTCTGCCTAGGGGCAATTTACTCTTTGTTGCTCGGTTTTTACTTAGCCCACTAGGTTACAAATCTCGCGCCGCAATTAAATCGCCCCTAGTTTGAACAAATTTCAATCCACAAAGGTCAACACGCCCTAAGTTCTAAAAAATATAAAAGCACACAGCAACAAGAGCAGATAGATATGTTAGAGCTGCAATTAGGGGAGTTAAAGTCAGAGCAAGCAGCAATAAAACAACAAATGGTTGAGCTGGTTATTAGTGAAATGAAGACACGGGGCGACGACTATACTATTTAGCGCCGCCAACATGCTGGTGGGCTAGCTTTTAAACTCAATTTTACCCACTTCAAGTTTAAACCTACCTTCTTGCTTGCCTGCAATCATAAAGCCTAGCTGTTTTATATCGTCAAAATCAATAATAACCTGCTGCTCAAGCACGCGGCCGCGATACGTTAAAGTAAAATCACTCGGAGCAAAGTTTATATCTACCCATTCATTTTTTACTGTTTTAAATGAGTGGGTGTACGCTGCGCCATCAAGGTAATTGGTAGTTCTGAGCCTAAGCTGATAGGTTTGTCCATCCCCTTTAACGCGCAGTGCTATAGCTTTAGTATTTTGGCTTTGTGTATTTAGCTCTGTACGTATTGATGCAAAACCGCCGTTATTTTCAAGCGATATATTCCCTTCAAATATTAAACTTTTAGCAGTTTGGTTTACTTGGCTATTTGATACCCCACCCATTACTGAGTCGTTAACAACGTACCAGCGCTGGTTTGCATTCGCTTGTGCACTTACAACTAATAAATTAAATACAAAAAGTGATGATAGTTGTTTGGTGATCATGGCTTACTCCTAAATACTTTAAGCTTATCAATACGGATAAACATATTATTTGTTCACTTATTTAAAGCTAATTATTTTTACTGCTCCATTTTTTCATGATTTTTTCAAACATAATTTCTTTATCAGTTTTATCCTCAGGACAGGGTTTACCGCTACCTTGAGGCATGCCATTACTACCAAATACGGTTGAAGTATCAATTAAATAGCATTTACCGTTAAATTTTTCTAATCGTCGTGTGCCTGTTGTATTTTGGCTAATAACTTCTGAGTTGTCAGATTTTACTGGCGTTTTAATAGTCGGCTTATTGTTTATCTCATCACTTGCAGAGCCATTGTCTTCACCAAAGGAGACCATTTTTTTATGAGTCATATTATTTACAGGTGAGCCAAATAGCGGCGCATATGGATTTAGCTTTTTAAATGTTTGAGAAGCTTTTGTTGGAGGCTCTGAAGGCGCAGCTGACTGGGGTTCAGTAGGTTTAACAGAGTCATTTTTAAGCTCTGTTTGTGCCTTTTGTAACGTGGTGGTTTTGGCTTTTATTTTTTTAGTCACCTTTACTTTGGCTTTTGTAGAATCTTTTTTTATAGGTGTAGTGTTAGAGGTCACTGCATTTGGTGCATCTGTTTTAGTATTTACAGGTTTTATATCGGGCGCATTGGTTGTTGTAACAACGGGACTTGGCCTAGGTAGGCTAGCTAAATTAACTGTAACATAGGCCTGTATTATTGCGCTTTCCTTTTCCTTTGGCGGCGCAACTTTAATAGATTGCGAAAACAAAAAGTACAACACAATAGCGTGTATACAAAACGAGATAACCCACGGCCATGCATTCCCTTTATTCACATCAAACCCTCAACATAATAGTGCTGTTATGAGTCAATAAAATACATTTAGTTCACCTAAAGTTAATGTGTTTTACTTTGTGGCTTTATTGCAGATACAACAAAACTATTTTGCAGTTTCTGTTGTTTTTGCAGGTGCTTGGTTACGTTATTATGAGCGCAATCAAACTTAGGAGGCATTATGACATTACTTTTTGAACCAATAGAACTTGCAGGTAAAACATTAAAAAACCGTATTGTTATGCCCCCAATGACTCGCTCGCGTTCAACACAGCCTGGCGATATAGCTAACGACTTAATGGCAACATATTACGCACAGCGCGCAAGTGCCGGGCTAATTGTAAGCGAAGGCACGCAAATTAGTGAGCTTGGTAAAGGTTACGCTTGGACTCC
>NZ_PJBR01000076.1:0-20482 GCF_002863625.1 Pseudoalteromonas sp. MelDa3
GGCAGAATTGACTCAATATTTGTCGTTTTTACTTATATTATTATGTTGATGGTTTATTTCCTTCCTTATAAATGGCTCGCTTTTATTCCAGCAATAACGCTTTTATTAAATTATTGGTTAACAGAAAAGTCTAAGTGGCAACTACATGTATTTGATGTAGGGCATGGACTTATGGCATTAATTGAAAAAGATAATCAAGTGCTTATTTATGATTTTGGCCCCAGTTATTTCAATCGCTTTAGCCGTACGCGAAGTATTTTATTGCCTTATATTAAAGCAAATAATTTAACAGTGAAAACGGCGATTCTAAGTCATGAAGATAATGATCACGCTGGAGGATTACAACATTTCATAGATGCTGGCTTTGGTGAAACATTACAACAATTTCATCCTAAAAATACACATAATGTATGTGAAGTCATAAACATTGATTTTGCTGGATTAAAAGTACAAAGCTTTAGTACAAAAGGGTTTGGAAATGAAAATGATGATTCATGCGTTGTTAGGGTATCAGATCATACTCATAGCGTGTTACTTACCGGTGATATATCAAAGGCGCGTGAAGCATCGCTATTAGCGGATAATAAATCGTTGAAAAGTACAGTAATGTTAAGCCCGCATCATGGCAGCGATACATCCTCAAGTGTTAATTTTATAAATAACGTTGCTCCCCAAGTAGTCATTCATTCAAGTGCCTATAAAGGGCAATGGGAATTCCCTAAGCCTCTTGTCGTCGAACGTTATAACCAAATAAACGCTCAGCAATTTACGACAGGCGTTGAAGGGCAAATTAGTATTAAATTTTATGCAAAGAATTTGGCTATAGAAACAGCAAGAGGGCAGGAAAGTTACTGGTTTATCAAAGATTGACGTTTAGTTTTATCTCATCGGAGGATACAATACAGATTGTTACTGTATTTAGAGAGTGTTATGGATCAAAGTACTACACAAATTTATAAACGTCTTGTCTCATATGTTGGCACCTACAAAAGCGTCGCATTTGTCGCAATTATTGGGATGATAGGCTATTCAGCAATGGATGCTTTATTTATTCAATTAATGAAGCCGTTTATTGATCAAGGTTTGAACCAGCGTAATACAGAAGTTTTAAAGTACGCTCCTTTTGTCGTTATCGCGTTAGTTCTAGGGCGTGGTGTTTTTAACTTTATGTCTTCCTACTGCTTAAGTTATGTAGGCTCCCAAGTTGTACGTTCTTTACGCCAAGAGTTATTTGAGCACATATTGCACTTACCCGTTTCTTTTCATGACAAAAACTCAACGGGAGATTTAATTTCAAAAATCACATTTGATACAGAACAAGTTCAACAAGCGATTACTAAAGCCTTGCTAATCGTGGTTCGAGAAGGTGCATTTGTTGTATTTTTACTTGCGGTAATGTTCTATACCAGTTGGCAACTATCACTGATATTTTTAGTGATCATCCCACTTGTTGCTATTATTGTCGCCGTCGTCTCTAAACGTTTTCGCCACATTTCTAAAAACATTCAATCTGCCATGGGGCAAGTTACCCGTAGCTCAGAACAAATGCTGAGCGGACATAAAGTTATTCATGGTTTTGGTGGTCAAGATCAAGAGATTAATCACTTCTCGAAAATTAATAATCATAATCGTCAGCAACGTATCAAAATGGATGCAACTAAAGCGCTTAGTGTATCTATAATCCAAATTTTAGCGGCAAGTGCCATGGCAGTTATTTTGTGGGCGGTGTCGTTGCCATCAATGATTGATACGATTACATCTGGTGACTTCATGGCATTAATTGCCTCAATGATGATGTTATTACGTCCGCTAAAACAACTTGCCAATGTGAATAGTGATATGCAACGTGGTATCTCTGCAGCGCAAAGTATATTTTTAGTTTTAGACGAAGAAATGGAAAAAGATACAGGCACTGTTTCGGTTGATAAAGTTAAAGGTTTAATTGAAGTTAAGAACGTAACCTTTAAGTACCCAACTAAAGATGAAGCCGTATTAAACGATTTGTCGCTAACGATTGAGGCGGGTGAAAGTATTGCCTTAGTAGGGCGCTCAGGCTCTGGTAAGTCAACAATTTCTAACTTGTTACCCCGCTATTATGATTTAGAACTACCGAGTGAAATTTTACTTGATGGCATAGCACTGCAGGACTATAAATTAACTGATCTGCGTCGCCAATTTGCTTTAGTCTCTCAGCAGGTTATGTTATTTAACGATACGATTGCCAATAATATTTGTTATGGCATAAAGCACGATGTCTCTGTTGAAGAGTTAGAACAAGTTGCCAAACAAGCGCACGTGTGGGAATTTGTTAAAGACCTGCCAGAGCAATTAAACACCATGGTAGGCGAAAATGGGGTAATGCTCTCAGGTGGTCAACGCCAGCGAATAGCGATAGCGCGTGCAATATTAAAAGATGCACCTATTTTGATTTTAGATGAGGCAACGTCAGCACTTGATACCGAATCTGAAAAGCTTATTCAGCAAGCGTTAGAAACGTTAATGAAAGATAAAACCTCTATTGTTATAGCACATCGCTTATCTACTATTGAAAACAGTGACCGAATTTATGTTATTGATAACGGTCGTGTGATAGAAAGTGGCGATCATAGTAGCTTATTAGCAAATGACGGTACTTATTCAGCACTTTGCAAAATGCAGTTTGGTGATCAGGCGTGAGCAAAATAGAGCAGAGCTGGTATAAACCATTTGGTCTAATTACTTTATTGTTATTACCATTAAGTGCTTTGTTTTGGGTTGTATCGGCATTTCTAAAACTCTTGTACAGCGCTAAAATACTTAAACCTTTTGAGTGCAAAACGCCTGTTATTGTAGTCGGCAATATAAGTGTAGGCGGCAATGGTAAAACACCTTTTGTTTTGTGGTTGTATGAGTATTTGACCGAGCAAGGTTTATCAGTGGGTATTATTAGTAGAGGTTATGGTGGGCAATCAGATAATTACCCGCTGTTAGTCACTTCAGTTGTTGACGCCCAACAGGCTGGAGATGAGCCTGTGCTTTTATACCATCGTTTAAAGTGCCCAATAGCAGTTGGCCCTAATAGAAAGCATAATATCGATTTATTAGAAAAAAATTATACGCTAGATGTCATTATTTCTGATGATGGGATGCAGCATTATAAAATGCCTCGTAGCATTGAGTGTTGTATTGTTGATAGTGAACGCCGCTTTGGTAATGGTTTTGTTATGCCCGCAGGGCCACTACGCGAAACAACTAAACGCTTACAAAGTGTTGATATAGTAATTGAAAATGGCGGTGAGGCTAATAATAGCTACGTGCTGCAAGTAAGTAACCTTCGCTTAGTTAATTCAGGTGATGATGCAAAACATACGGTAACTCACGCACATGCAATAAGTGCAATTGGGAACCCTAAACGGTTTGAAAACTCATTAGAAGCACAAAATATTAAGCTATTGTCGACTCATCACTTTAGGGATCATTATGCTTATACAGCAGATGATTTTATTCAGTTTGGTGATGATTGCATTATAATGACCGAAAAGACGCGGTTAAATGTAAGTCCTTTGCAAAACCTAATTGGTATTATTTACCTGTAGATGCAGAGCCTTCCGATAGCGTAATAAACACATTAAATTCATTATTAAAAGAAAAAGGAATACTCAATGGCCTTTGATACTAAATTACTCGAGATAATTGCCTGCCCAGTTTGTAAGGGTAAATTACGCTTTGATAGAGAAAACAACGAACTAATTAGTACTGCAGCTAAGCTTGCTTACCCCGTTCAAGATGATATTCCAGTATTGCTTGAAAACGAAGCACGTGAGTTATCTTTAGAAGAGGTTGAAAAGTGGAATTCGTAGTTGTAATTCCTGCACGTTTTGCATCAACCCGACTACCTGGTAAGCCGCTTGCTGATATTTGCGGTAAGCCAATGGTTCAACATGTTTACGAAAAAGCATGTTTATCAGGTGCAAGTAAAGTGGTTATAGCAACCGATCATCAAAAAGTGTTTGATGCAGTAAGTTTATTTACTAGTGATGTTGTAATGACTCGCGAAGATCACCAATCGGGTACTGAGCGTTTAGCCGAAGTAGTTGATTTACTTGATCTCGACAGCAATACAATTGTGGTTAATGTACAAGGCGATGAGCCCTTACTTGCGCCAGAAAACGTATCTCAAGTTGCTGCACTATTAAGTGATTCAACAGCACCAATGGCAACGTTAAGTGTTGCTATTGAAGAGCGTGATGAAGTATTTAATCCAAACGCGGTTAAAGTTGTTAGTGATATAAATAAAAATGCACTTTACTTCTCACGCGCTAGTATTCCTTTCAATAGAAATGCAATGATGAATGAGAACAGTGAACTTGATTTAGCGCCATTTCAGCGTCACGTAGGTATTTATGCGTACAGAGCGGGTTTTATTAAACAATATATAGAATTGAGCGTATCGCCACTTGAGCTACTTGAATCGCTTGAGCAGTTACGTGTGTTGTATCATGGTTATAAAATCAAAATAGAACAAGCTCAAATAGCACCCCATGCTGGAGTTGATACGGCAGATGACTTAGCGAAAGTGATAGCGCATATTAAAAGTACAAACGCGTGAGTGAACAAGTAAGTAAAATATTAAAAATCATTTTTACACATAACGATTTTTATATTTTAGAAAAGCCAGCGGGTCTTAATTTTCATTCAGAAGATGGCCCCGGCTTTGTTGTGTTAGCCGAACAACAATTAACGCAAAAGCTTTATGCCGTTCATCGTTTAGATAAAGTGACATCAGGGCTGATTATTTTAGCGCGAAACAAAGCCGCTGCGGCCAGCTTTACTGTTATGTTTACTGAGCATGCGATTGCTAAATTTTATTTAGCGATTAGTGACGCTAAACCAAAAAAGAAGCAGGGGTGGATCAAAGGCGATATGGCTAAGTCTCGCCGTGGCTCGTTTAAGTTACTAACGAGTAAGCTTAACCCTGCAATCACCCGATTTTATTCGCTAAGCTATAAGCCGGGATTTAGAGGGTATATTTTAAAGCCTTATTCAGGAAAGACGCATCAATTAAGAGTGGCACTAAAAAGTATTGGCTCTGCTATTTTAGGCGATGCAATGTATTCAGGCACGCCATCAAATCGTACCTATTTACATGCATATGCATTGAGCTTTTTATGGCAAGGTGAACAAATACAGCTAACTTTATTACCCGATAATGGTGATGAGTATTTGGCGTTAATTAAACATCAAGATTTTCAAGCATGGCAATCGCCATGGCAACTGGATTGGTAAATGAGCGAAAAAGTTACAGATATACGTTTTGGTGGTATTAAACGTTTATATGGTCATCAACAGTTTGATTGGCTTCAAGAAGCACATTTTTGTGTAGTAGGGATTGGTGGTGTAGGGAGCTGGACAGCAGAAGCACTTGCACGTACTGGTGTTGGTAAAATAACATTGATTGATTTGGATGATATTTGCGCGACTAACGTCAATAGACAAATTCATGCGTTAACGGGCACTATTGGTCAAGCTAAAGTAGATGCAATGAAAGCGCGCTGCGAGCTTATTAATCCAGAGTGCCAAGTTAATGTGATAGATGATTTTATTACGCTTGATAATATTCAAGAGCATATTCAAGGTTTTGATTATGTGATTGATTGTATTGATGCAGTTAAAGAAAAAGCAGCATTAATTGCTCACTGTAAACGTAATAAACTACCTATAATTACAACTGGTGGTGCTGGCGGGCAAACAGATCCTAGCCAAATAACTTTTGGTGATGTAGCCAAAACTACGCAAGACCCATTACTTGCAAAAGTGCGCTATATTTTGCGCAAGCAATATAATTTTAGTAATAATCCTAAACGTAAGTTTAATATTGATTGTGTTTACTCAACAGAGCAACTGGTTTACCCAGGAAGCGATGGCAGTGTATGTCATGCTAAGCAAAGTGCTGATGGCACGATGAATATGGACTGTAATAATGGTTTTGGTTCTGTGACTATGATCACAGGAAGCTTTGGTTTTTTTGTTGCGGCAAAAGCGGTGCGTAAATATCTAGATAAAAAACAACGCTCACAAGCTTAGTTTTCGTTAACTAAGCTTGTGTTGTGCCATGGTTTGTATTTTATCAACCATGGCTTTAATACCATTACCACGTGATGCGCTTAAGTGGCTTATAAGGCCGAGCTTTTCAAATTCTTCATACGCATTTTTATTCACTACTTGCTCTGGTGTGAGGCCATTGTAAAGCGCTAAAATAATGGCTAATAATCCTTTTACTATACGTGTATCTGAGTCACCAATTACAACAAGTGTATTTTCTGTTAAATCAAATTCAACAAACATCCATACTTTGCTTTCACAGCCCGGTACAAGTGCATCATCAGTCTTCAAAACATCAGCTAAAACAGGTAAAGTTTTTCCTAAAAGCATTATCTCACGATATTTTTGCTGCCAAGCGGGCGCATTTTTTATAGATTCTGTGACTTTGTTAAACGTATTTGTCATGAGTTATCCTAATTAATTCTATTAAAGTGACGTTTAGTCCAGTAAAGCGATACATTTTTTAAGTGAATCAATGAATATATCTACATCTTCATAGGTATTATAAAAACAAAAGCTCGCTCTTAGCGTTCCATTAAGCCCTAAATGTGTCATTAATGGCTGTGTACAATGGTGTCCACTCCTTACTGCAACCCCGTACCCGTCAAGTAAAGTTGCCAAATCATAAGGATGTTCATCATTTAAGTTGAAGCAGAGTGTACCAATATTGTCAGATAGGTTGCTATATATTGTAATACCATCAACCTTTACCAATTTTTGAGCGGCATAACTAAACAATTTTTGCTCATATTGCTGGATTTTTGCGTGATCTAATTCATTTAAATAGTCTAATGCGGCACCAAAGCCTAAAACTCCAGAGATATTTGGTGTTCCAGTTTCAAATTTTGCAGGCGCAGGACGATAAGTACTGTGAGTTAAGTACACTTTATCGATCATTTCCCCACCTGATTGGTAAATCTCAAGGGTATTTAATTGCTCATATCGACCATAAAGCACACCTAATCCTGTTGGACCGAGCATTTTATGGCTTGAGCAGACATAAAAGTCACAGTTTAATTCACGTAAATCGGGTTTTAAATGCAGTGCACCCTGTGCACCATCCACTAGAACAAGAGAATTGACGTCTTTTGCAGCTCTAATAAGTGGTTTTAAATCGGTGATATTACCCAGTGTGTTAGATGCTTGTGTAATAGCTAATAGGGTAGGTTTTGTTTCTTTTATAAATTCACAGCATTCTTTGGTGTTCAGCGTGCCATTTTTATTTAGTGGAAGCGCTATTAATTTAGCACCCGTTTGTTGACTCACTATTTGCCAAGGCACTATGTTTGCATGATGCTCAAGCGGAGATATCATTATGGTATGACTTTCATTTAAGCGCTTTTTTAATCCGTTAGCGACCAAGTTAATGGCTTCTGTAGCGCCTTTAGTCCATACAATCTCTTTACTAAATACATTGAAATACTCTGCAGTTTTATCCCGTACTTGTTCATATGCATAAGTTGCTTGCTCGCTAAGTGTATGGCGTCCACGGTGTACATTAGCGTTTTGAAACGTATAGAATTCAGTAATTGTATCTATAACTGATTGAGGCTTTTGTGAGGTTGCTGCTGAGTCTAAATAAACAAGCGGGCAGCCGTTTATTGTTTGATTTAATGTTGGGAAGTCGTTTCTAATTTTATTTATATCAAACTTTAAAGCAAGCATGGCTCATCTACATAGTGTTTTTAAGGCAGGAATTGTAATCGGTTTATGATAATTCTCAAGTGTTGTTAATAAAAAAGGCCGCAAAATGCGGCCTTTTTAAACTAACCAACGTTAATTAACGCTTGTCAGTTGATACGTAGTCACGTTGAGTGTAACCAGTATAAAGTTGACGAGGACGGCTGATCTTATGACCAGGTTGAGATAGCATCTCATCCCAGTGAGTGATCCAACCAACAGTACGTGCCATTGCAAAGATTACAGTGAACATGCTTGTTGGAATACCAATCGCTTTTAAGATAATACCAGAGTAGAAATCTACATTAGGGTATAGTTTTTTCTCTACAAAGTATGGGTCTTCAAGCGCAATTTGCTCAAGCTTCATAGCAATATCAAGAAGTGGATCTTGGATATTCAGCTCAGCTAAAACTTCGTGACACGTTTGACGCATTACTGTAGCGCGTGGGTCAAAGTTTTTGTAAACACGGTGTCCAAAGCCCATAAGGCGGAACGGGTCAGCTTTATCTTTAGCTTTAGCTACGTATTCATCAATACGGTCAACAGAGCCAATCTCTTCTAACATGTTTAAACATGCTTCATTAGCGCCGCCGTGAGCAGGGCCCCATAAAGATGCAATACCAGCTGCAATACATGCATACGGGTTAGCACCAGATGAACCAGCAAGACGAACTGTTGAAGTTGATGCATTTTGTTCATGATCTGCATGAAGCATAAAGATTTTATCCATCGCTTTTGCAGTTACTGGATTAACTTTATATTCTTCAGCAGGTACAGAGAACATCATGTGTAAGAAGTTTTCTGCGTAGCTTAAATCGTTACGTGGGTATACAAACGGTTGGCCGATATTTGTTTTATAAGCCATTGCCGCGATTGTTGGTAACTTAGCAACAAGCTTAACTGCGCTTGTTTTACGTTGTTCAGCATCAGTAATATCAAGGTCTTCATGATAGAAAGATGATAATGCACCTACTACGCCACAAAGCATTGCCATTGGGTGAGCGTCAAAGCGGAAACCTTGGAAAAAGTTAGCAATCTTCTCGTCAAGCATAGTGCTTGTAGTGATTTCATTCTTAAAAACTTCATATTGTTCTTTAGAAGGTAACTCACCATTTAAAAGTAAGTAACAAAGTTCAATGTAATTTGAGTCTTCAGCTAATTGCTCAATTGGGTAACCACGGTGAAGTAGTACACCTTTACCACCATCAATATAGGTGATTGCAGATTCACAAGAACCAGTCGACATGAAACCTGGGTCATAAGTAAAGTGACCGTGTGAACCTAACGTACGTACGTCGATTACATCTTGGCCAGCAGTGCCTTGATAAATTGGAAGTTCGATTGGATCTAGTCCATCAATTTGGACTGTGGCTTTTTTATCTGCCATCGTTATGTATCTCCTATTAAGATATCTATTCTGATTTTTAGATTTTAAAGTTCTGAAATCTGTTTTAAGCACATCTTCTCATTTTAACGTGAAAGAGGGGGTTAAAGTCAATTTTTATAAACATTATGCATATATGTATAATAAATATTCGGTATTAATTAAATATAATACTATTGGCTAATTCGCAAACATCTCTAAATAAACAAGAATTGTAAAAAGCCCTGTGGGTATATATACTAACGGTGGTTTTAAACCGTATTGTATTTGGGTAAACATATTCTTAACAGCTTAAAATTTACAGGTTTGTGAACTTTAATTGTTTTGGTACGTTTATTTTGATAGTTCCATCAGTAATATTTGGTGGGTTTTTAGAAAAACAAGTAGATGAGCTCCACTGTGAGCAAAGATGGGCAAGTAACTGTGAAAAAGCAAAGACCTGTAAATCTAGATCTAACAACTATATCTATGCCGGCAACGGCTAAAGCTTCAATTTTTCACCGCGTCACCGGTGTTGCATTATTTTTTGCTTTAACGTTTGTCATTTGGGCTTGGTCTGAGTCTCTCTCTTCAGCTGAAAGTTTTGAATTCGTCAAGGGTCTGTTTAACGGATTCATTGCCAAATTTATAGCTTGGGGCACTGTTTCTGTATTAGGTTATCACCTTATTGGTGGTATCCGTCATATGATTATGGATATGGGACATTGGGAAGAACTTGAATCAGGTAACCTCAGCGCTAAAGTTTCAATGGCTCTTGGTGTTGTGTTTGCCGTATTGGCAGGGGTGTGGATATGGTTTTAAATCAAGCAACTCTAAAACGTGATGGTGTACAAGATTTCGTATCTTTACGTACCACGGCATTAATAATCAGCGCTTACGCGATTTTTATTATCGGCTATTTTTTAGCGACGCCAGAAGTCACTTTCGAAGCCTGGACAGGCCTCTTCTCTAACCTAGCAATGAAAGGGTTTACGTTAATTACCCTTGTTTGCATTATGGTTCATACCCGCATTGGCCTTTGGCAAGTTCTTACAGACTATGTTAAGTGCGCAAAGCTTCGTGCAGTTTTAGGTTTTGTATTAAACCTAATGGCCGTTGCTTACGTAGCTATTGGTCTAATCGTATTATGGGGTGTTTAAGTGAAATATTCTGTTCGTGAATTTGACGCCGTAGTAATTGGTGCAGGTGGTGCAGGTATGCGCGCTGCTTTAGCAATTACAGAATCTGGCAAAACGTGTGCATTAATATCTAAAGTATTTCCAACGCGCTCACACACTGTATCTGCTCAAGGCGGTATTACGGTTGCGCTTGGTAATTCACACGAAGATAACTGGGAATGGCATATGTACGATACCGTTAAAGGTTCCGATTTTATCGGTGACCAAGACGCTATTGAATACATGTGTCAAACTGGCCCAGAAGCTATTACCGAATTAGAAAACATGGGTTTACCATTTTCTCGTTTTGAAAATGGCCGTGTTTACCAACGTCCTTTCGGTGGTCAATCGAAAAACTTTGGTGGTGAACAAGCCGCACGTACTGCAGCAGCTGCTGACCGTACTGGTCATGCTTTATTACACCTTCTATATCAACAAAACGTTAAAAACAAAACAAATGTATTCTCTGAATGGTATGCACTTGATTTAGTTAAAAACGATAATGGTGATGTAGTAGGGTGTACTGCAATTGAGATTGAGACAGGTGAAGTTACCTTCTTCAAATCTAAAGCTGTTGTATTAGCTACTGGTGGTGCAGGTCGTATATTCGCATCAACCACTAATGCTCACATTAACACTGGTGACGGTGTTGGTATGGCAACACGTGCTGGTATTTCTATGCAAGACATGGAAATGTGGCAGTTCCACCCAACGGGTATCGCAGGTGCTGGTACGCTAGTAACTGAAGGTTGTCGTGGTGAAGGCGGTTATCTTCTAAATAAAGATGGCGAACGCTTCATGGAACGTTACGCACCAAACGCAAAAGACTTAGCGTCTCGCGACGTTGTTGCACGTTCAATGATGACTGAAATCCGTGAAGGTCGTGGTTGTGATGGTCCTTGGGGTCCACATCTTAAGTTAAAACTTGACCACTTAGGTGAAGAAACACTTAACTTACGTCTTCCTGGCGTATGTGACCTTGCTAAAACATTTGCTCACGTTGACCCTGCAAAAGAGCCAATTCCAGTAATTCCAACTTGTCATTATATGATGGGTGGTGTTCCTACTAATGTAAATGGACAAGCGCTACAAATCGATGCTCAAGGCAACGAAACAGTAGTTCAAGGTTTATTTGCAGTAGGTGAGATTGCATGTGTATCTGTACACGGTGCAAACCGCTTAGGTGGTAACTCATTACTTGATTTAGTTGTGTTTGGTCGTGCTGCGGGTAACTTCTTAGGTAAGTACCTAAATGACGTTGAAATATCTAAAGCTGCTTCAGAATCAGACTTAGAAGCGTCTCTTGCACGTTACAATCGTTGGGAAAATTCAACGGCTGGCCAAGGTGAAGATCCAGTTCAAATCAAAAAAGACCTACAACAATGTATGCAGCTTAACTTCTCGGTATTCCGTGAAGGTGACTCAATGGCTGCAGGTCTTCAAGAACTTAAAGAAATTCGCGAACGTCTGCAACATGCTCGTCTTGATGATAAATCATCAGACTTCAACACGCAGCGTATCGAATGTCTTGAACTAGACAACTTAATGGAAACAGCTTACTCAACTGCAGTAGCTGCAAACTTCCGTACAGAAAGCCGTGGTGCACATTCTCGCTTTGACTACCCAGATCGTGATGACGAAAACTGGTTATGTCACTCAGTATTCAATCCTGTAACGGATGAAATGAGTAAGCGTGATGTAAACTATGCGCCTAAAACGCGTGAAGCTTTCCCACCTAAAGCACGTGTTTACTAGGAGATAGACGATGGCACAAGTACAATTTTCAGTTTATCGTTATAATCCAGATGTTGACAACGCTCCTCGTATGCAAGAATACACCTTGCAAACAGAGGAAGGTCACGACATGATGGTGTTGGATGCACTTATTCTTCTAAAAGAACAAGATCCTACATTATCTTTCCGTCGTTCATGCCGTGAAGGTGTGTGTGGATCTGATGGTGTTAACATGAATGGTAAAAATGGTTTAGCATGTATTACTCCTTTATCTACGCTACAAAAAAATGGCAAAGGTAAAATCGTAGTACGTCCATTACCAGGTTTACCTGTGGTACGTGACCTTGTTATTGACATGAGTCAGTTCTACACTCAGTACGAAAAAGTTAAACCTTATTTAATTAATGATCAGCCTGCAGCAGGCGAACGTCTTCAAACTATTGAAGAACGTGATAAATTAGATGGGCTTTATGAGTGTATTTTGTGTGCATGTTGTTCAACATCGTGTCCTTCGTTCTGGTGGAATCCAGACAAGTTCATTGGTCCAGCAGGCCTTCTTCATGCTTACCGTTTCTTGGCTGATAGCCGAGATACAGCAACTGAAGAACGTTTAGCGGATTTAGACGATGCGTTCAGTGTGTTCCGTTGTCACAGTATCATGAACTGTGTTAGCGTTTGTCCTAAGGGTCTTAATCCGACCAAAGCAATTGGACAAATCAAATCTATGTTACTAAACCGAGCGGTTTGATAGCTTAGTAAAGGTAAGATGGCTAATATTAAATTATATTAGCCATCTTGTTATAATAACTATTAATTTCTGCGCTAAAAAAAAGGGCTTATAAATGCACGAAGGTGTGATGAAGGCATGGCTAGAATCTTCACATTTAAACGGCGGCAACGTTGCTTATGTAGAAGAGCTTTATGAAGCGTATTTAGACGATGCGACTTCTGTGCCAGACGAATGGCGAGAAGTGTTTGAACAATTACCTAAAGTTGATGGTGTGGATGTTGAAGTAAAACATTCAGAGGTTCGAGCACAGTTTGCACAGCTTGCAAAAAACAAGCATAGAGAAGTAGTGGTAGCAGAGGGTAGTGGCGGTGACCTTAAACAGGTTAAAGTTCTACAACTTATTAATGCTTTCCGTTTTCGTGGGCACCAAAATGCAAACCTAGATCCATTAGGTATTTGGCAACGAGAGCGTGTACGAGATTTAGAGCTAGAGTACCACGACCTATCTTCAAGTGATTTTGACCGCGAGTTTAACGTAGGATCGTTTGCCGTAGGGCGCGATACTATGCCTTTAGGTGAACTATACCAAGCACTAAAAACTACATATTGTGGTTCAATTGGCGCTGAGTATATGCACATCACATCAACAGAGGAAAAACGTTGGTTACAACAACGTCTAGAATCTGTCCAGTCTAGGCCTAAATTCTCAAAAGATGAAAAGCTACGTATCCTTAAAGGGCTTACTGCAGCAGATGGTCTAGAAAAATATTTAGGGTCTAAGTTTCCTGGTGCTAAGCGCTTTTCACTTGAAGGTGGCGATGCGTTAGTTCCAATGCTTAAAGAGCTTATTCACCGCGCTGGTGAAAGCGGCCAACAAGAAGCTGTTATTGGTATGGCTCACCGTGGTCGTTTAAACGTTTTAGTTAATGTACTTGGTAAAAATCCATCAGAATTATTTGATGAATTTGCTGGTATACATAAAGAAACGTTAGGTTCTGGTGATGTTAAATATCACATGGGTTATTCGTCTGACTTTGCTACCAAAGGTGGCAATGTACACATGGCGCTTGCGTTTAACCCATCTCACCTAGAAATCGTAAACCCTGTTGTAATGGGCTCTGTACGTGGCCGTCTCGACCGTTTAGGTGATAAATCAGGCATTAAAGCACTACCTATTACCATCCATGGTGATTCTGCTATTGCTGGACAAGGTGTTGTTCAAGAAACGTTTAACATGTCACAAACTAATGCGTTTAGTTGTGGTGGTAGTATTCGTATTGTTGTCAACAACCAAGTAGGTTTTACAACCTCTAAGCAAGATGACGTTCGCTCAACGCCATACTGTACTGACATTGCTAAAATGGTTCAGTCTCCAATATTCCATGTTAATTCTGATGATCCTGAAGCCGTTGCATTTGTTACTCAACTTGCTCTTGATTTTAGAAATCAGTTTAAGCGTGACGTAGTAATTGATTTAGTTTGTTACCGTCGCCATGGTCACAATGAAGCTGATGAGCCTAATGCAACTCAGCCTGTCATGTACCAAAAAATTAAAAAGCATCCAGTGCCGCGTTTAATCTATGCAGACCAACTGATTGCTGAAGGCTCTTTCTCTGAACAAGAAGTTAAAGCCTTAGCTGATGAGTACCGTGATGCACTAGATGAAGGCAGCTGTGTTGTTTCAGAAATACAGCCAGAGACGTCGCATTCTTCTGAGTGGGCCAAATATATTGGTCATGAATGGAATGTTGACTACGATGCTAGCGTATCTGTAGAGAAGCTTAAAGCTCTTGGTGAGAAAGTAGCTTCTTACCCAGAACAACATAAAGCTCAATCTCGCGTTAAAAAGATTTATGACGATCGTAAGCTAATGGCCACAGGTGAAAAACCACTTGATTGGGGTATGGCAGAGACTCTTGCCTATGCAACAATTGCGTCTGAAGGTACTGACATTCGTTTAACAGGACAAGACACAGGTCGAGGAACATTCTTTCATCGTCATGCTGTTGTTCATGGTCAATCTGATGGTACAACTTACACTCCTTTAGAGCATTTAAGTGAAGATCAAGGCACATTTGAAGTCTTTGATTCTGTTTTATCTGAGGAAGCTGTCGTTGCGTTCGAATATGGATATGCTACCGCTGAACCTAAGTCTCTCGTAATATGGGAAGCGCAATTTGGTGACTTCGCCAATGGTGCACAAGTTGTATTTGACCAGTTCTTAAGTTCTGGTGAGCAAAAGTGGGGCCGTTTATGTGGGCTTACAATTTTGTTACCTCATGGCTACGAAGGTCAAGGGCCAGAGCATAGTTCAGCGCGCTTAGAGCGTTTCTTGCAACTATGTGCTGATCACAACATGCAAGTATGTGTTCCTTCAACGCCGGCGCAAGTTTACGCTATGCTTCGTCGTCAATCAGTTCGACCACTTCGTCGTCCTCTGATTGTTATGACGCCTAAGTCGCTACTTCGTCACCCGCTTGCAACTTCATCACTTGAAGAGCTTTCACACGGTGTTTACCATAATATGATCGACGAAGTTGATGATATTAACCCTGAGAAAGTAGAGCGCGTTGTATTTTGTAGCGGTAAAGTTTACTACGAGTTACTACAAGAGCGTCGTAAGCTTGAGCAAGATAATATTGCAATTGTACGTGTTGAACAGTTATACCCGTTCCCACACGATGAAATGCAAACAATTATAGAGCGCTACCAACACGTAACTGATTTTGTATGGTGTCAAGAAGAGCCACAAAACCAAGGTGCATGGTACTGTTCACAACATCACTTTATTGATGCAATCCCACAAGGTGCTAAATTAAAATATGCAGGACGTAAAGCGTCTGCATCACCAGCGTGTGGTTACATGTCAGTACATACTAAAGAACAACAAGCGCTCGTTGCCGACGCGCTTACTATAGAAAATAAAGGATAAGCAATGAGCACAGAAATTAAAGTTCCTGTTCTTCCTGAGTCGGTTGCAGATGCTACCGTTGCTACATGGCATGTAAGTGTTGGCGACAAAGTAACTCGCGATCAAAACTTAGTAGACATTGAAACAGATAAAGTGGTTTTAGAAGTTGTTGCACAGCATGACGGTGTAATAACAGAAATATCACAAGAAGAAGGTGCAACCGTACTTGGCGATCAAGTTATGGGTTTACTTGGTGATGCTGATGCAGCGCCAGCAAGTGAAGGTTCAACTAAAGAAGAATCAGCACCAGCTAAATCAGAAGACGCGCCAGTGGCGCAATCAGCACCAGCATCAGAAGGTAAAGAAGTGGATATTAAAGTACCTGTACTTCCAGAATCAGTTGCAGACGCAACAATTGCTACATGGCATGTACAACCAGGTGACGCGGTAACACGCGACCAAAACTTGGTAGATATTGAAACAGATAAAGTTGTTCTTGAAGTAGTAGCTCAAGAAGATGGCATCATGGGTGATATCATTCACGGCGAAGGCGATACTGTATTAGGCGAGCAAGTAATTGGTTCGGTTAAAGCAGGCGGTGCACCAGCGGCTCCAGCTGCAAAAGCAGACGCAGCGCCAGCAGCAGATTCAAGCGAAAGTTCAGATGTGTTAACACCATCAGTTCGTCGTTTAATTGCTGAGAAAGGCCTAGACGCTTCTAAAATTAAAGGCACGGGTAAAAATGGTCGTGTAACTAAAGAAGACGTTGATACCTTCTTAAAAGCACCAGCACCAGCGGCTAAAAAAGCAGAAGCTTCTGCTCTTGCATCACCGATGGGCGATCGTACTCAAAAACGCGTACCTATGACTCGTTTACGTAAAACGATTGCGACACGCCTTCTTGAAGCTAAAAACTCAACTGCAATGTTAACTACATTCAACGAAGTGAACATGGGACCAATCATGAGCCTTCGTAAGCAGTACCAAGAAACGTTTGAAAAGCGTCACGGCATTCGTTTAGGTTTCATGTCTTTCTATGTGAAAGCTGTAACTGAAGCTCTTAAGCGTTTCCCAGATGTAAATGCTTCAATTGATGGTGACGATATTGTTTACCATAACTATTTCGATATCAGCATTGCAGTATCTACTCCACGTGGCTTAGTTACTCCAGTACTTAAAGATTGTGACAAACTATCTGTTGCTGAAATCGAAAAAGGTATTCGTGAGTTAGCACTTAAAGGTCGTGATGGTAAGCTTACGCTTGCTGATATGACGGGTGGTAATTTCACTATTACTAATGGTGGCGTATTTGGTTCATTGCTATCTACACCTATCATTAACTTGCCACAGTCTTCAATCTTGGGTATGCATAAAATTCAAGACCGTCCGATGGCTGTAAATGGTAAAGTTGAAATACTACCTATGATGTATTTAGCACTTTCTTATGACCACCGTATCATTGATGGTAAAGAATCTGTTGGTTTCTTAGTAACTATTAAAGAGTTACTTGAAGATCCAACTCGCTTATTGCTAGATGTTTAATCTAGTTGTATGAAATGTAAGCTGTGAATGAACATTCACAGCTTTTTTTTTGCGCCTTTGGTCGTACTGGGGTTTTCATGTTAAGCCTTGGGATCTATACTAGGTGCGCAATTTGGGATAGTTGTTTATTTGAAAAAATATTCAGCTCTTTTAGTATAAAAAATTGGATAAAGCATCATGAATTTGCATGAGTATCAGGCAAAACAACTTTTTGCCGAATATGGTTTACCCGTTTCTACAGGTTACGCTTGCGATACACCTGAAGAAGCTGCTGCAGCTGCTGAAAAAATTGGCGGCGATATGTGGGTTGTTAAAACTCAGGTTCACGCAGGTGGACGTGGTAAAGCTGGCGGTGTAAAGCTAGTTAAAACTATCGAAGAAGTAAAAGCGTTTGCAGCTAACTGGTTAGGTAAAAACCTAGTTACTTACCAAACAGACGAGAAAGGCCAGCCAGTAGCTAAAATTTTAGTAGAAAGCTGTACTGACATTGCTAACGAATTGTACCTAGGTGCAGTAGTTGACCGTGCATCTCGTAAAGTAGTTTTCATGGCGTCTACTGAAGGCGGCGTTGAAATTGAAACTGTTGCTGAAGAAACACCAGAGCTTATACACAAAGCAGAGATCGACCCGTTAGTAGGTCCTCAAGCTTACCAAGCACGTGAACTAGGTTTCAAATTGGGTCTTAACCCAGTACAAATGAAACAGTTTGTTAAGATCTTTATGGGTCTTGGTAAAATGTTCACTGATTTTGATTTCGCACTACTTGAAATCAACCCGTTAGTAATTACAGATGAAGGCAACCTTCACTGTCTTGACGGCAAAATCGGTATTGATGGTAATGCACTTTACCGTCAACCTAAAATCCGTGAATTCCACGATCCATCTCAAGAAGATGCTCGTGAAGCACACGCAGCAAGCTTCGAACTTAACTACGTTGCCCTAGACGGTAATGTTGGTTGTATGGTTAACGGTGCAGGCCTAGCAATGGGTACTATGGACATCGTAAACCTACACGGCGGCAAGCCGGCTAACTTCTTGGATGTTGGTGGCGGTGCTACTAAAGAACGTGTTTCTGAAGCATTCAAAATCATTCTTTCTGACGACAATGTTAAAGCTGTTTTAGTAAACATCTTTGGCGGCATCGTTCGTTGTGACATGATTGCTGAAGGCATCATTGGCGCAGTTAAAGAAGTTGGCGTAACCGTACCAGTAGTTGTACGTTTAGAAGGTACTAATGCTGAATTAGGTCGTGAAGTTCTTAAGAACTCTGGTCTAGATATCATTGCTGCTGAATCACTAACAGACGCTGCTGAAAAAGTTGTTGCTGCTGCGGAGGGCAAATAATGTCTGTATTAATCAATAAAGATACAAAAGTTATCTGTCAAGGTTTCACTGGTGGCCAAGGTACTTTCCACTCAGAGCAAGCGCTTGAGTACGGTACACAAATGGTTGGTGGTGTTAGCCCAGGTAAAGGCGGTCAAACGCACCTTGGTCTTCCTGTATTCAACACAGTTCGTGATGCTGTAAAAGAAACTGGCGCAACTGCTTCAGTTATCTACGTACCAGCTCCTTTCTGTAAAGATGCAATCTTAGAAGCTATCGATGCTGGCATCGAGCTAATAGTTTGTATTACTGAAGGTATCCCTACACTTGATATGGTTGATGTTAAAATCAAACTAGATCAAACAGGTACTCGTATGATCGGTCCTAACTGCCCAGGTGTTATTACTCCTGGTCAAACTAAGATTGGTATCATGCCTGGTCATATCCACAAACCTGGTAAAGTAGGTATTGTTTCTCGCTCTGGTACTTTAACGTACGAAGCAGTTAAGCAAACTACTGATGCTGGTTTTGGTCAGTCTACGTGTGTTGGTATTGGTGGTGATCCAATTCCAGGTACTAACTTTATCGACGTTCTAGAAATGTTCGAAAAAGATCCACAAACTGAAGCAATCGTAATGATTGGTGAAATTGGTGGTACTGCAGAAGAAGAAGCTGCAGAGTACATCAAAGCTCACGTAACTAAACCTGTAGTATCTTACATTGCTGGTGTTACTGCACCAGAAGGTAAGCGTATGGGTCACGCTGGCGCAATCATTGCCGGCGGTAAAGGTACTGCTGATGAGAAATTTGCTGCATTAGAAGCTGCGGGCGTAAAAACTGTACGTTCACTTGCTGATATCGGTAAAGCACTTAAAGAGAAAACAGGCTGGTAATCGCTTGTTTTTCTTTAAAAAGGCCCGCATATGCGGGCCTTTTTGTTATTAGATGAAAATTTAGAAAGGGTAACTAATATGCTGGAAAAAACGTACAGATAAGTCTTGGCGTTGTTTATTTATAGCCAGCTCATTACACAGAGTATAGATTGTTTTTTCTACTTGGTTCATAAATCGACCGTAGCCCATTTCATGTTTATCCTGCTGCGTTGCGACCACTACAAAATGCAGCGTTTCTACTAATTTACTTGCTTCATAAAAGTGCTTAATTTGATTTTCATTAGATTCAATATCAAAACTTAACTTTTGAAGTTCATCATTGCCTTCACTCTTATCTATTTTACTATTGCGTATAATAGGCGTTGCGCCGTTAGCAACCATAGCGCCATGGTTTAAGTTGTTATTTTGACACGCACGTATAAATGCATATGCAAAGTAGTCATAAAATTTAGCATAGTCGTTTGTGTTCATTAGTGTTTGAAACTGCGTTTTAATTGCACGCGAAACCGGTATAGTAAAAGTGGCGTAAGTCATCTCAGCATAATCATTGGGTATGCTGCATTGTCTTGACTGGTAGCGAGGGTAGAGACTTCTTAATTTGTAACCATAGCTTTCCTTGTTGCCTTTTTCTTTAGCAAATAGATCATACGTTAAGTGTTGATGGTCGCGTAGTTTAAACTGGGGTTGATTTATTAAGAGTTGTTCTTGTAAAGTGTCTAACACTTTTTGAACTTTATTATGAAATTCTGCAGAGTTGGCTCGTAAATCATCGCCTGTTGCTAAAAATAGAATGCGTATTTTTTTACTCGGTGTACCTTCAGTGTAATAAATCTTATGCGCTTCGTGATAACGAGGATTATAAAAAAAGAGCATTTGTTTATCTGTTTCTAATTGATAAGACTCATCATTAAATCTTACAACGGGTAGTTTATCATTCGCTAATAAGTGCACATTATAAAGCTCATACTCATCACAAGAAGCGAACAGCTGGCGTGCAATACGTTCATAGCAGCAATTTATATCACTAAAGCTTTTATAAAAATCGTG
>NZ_PJBR01000077.1:0-20061 GCF_002863625.1 Pseudoalteromonas sp. MelDa3
CCTTAAGGTTTTTATATGTTTGGTATTTCTAAAAGAAACGCAAAAATTGAAGAAATGGAGCTTCAATTAATTCAAAAGCAGTCTGTATTATCTGCAATTAATAAGCATGTAGCTTATATAGAATTTACACCTGAAGGAATAATATTAGACGCAAACCAATTGTTTTTAAAAACCATTGGTTACAGTAAAGAGAAAATAATAGGTAAGCATCATCGTATGTTTTGCGAAAGTGAATATGCAAAGTCAAACGAATATAGTCAATTTTGGCAAGCATTAAAAACAGGGAATTCTAAAGCAGGCTCGTTTTTAAGGTACAAAGCTAATGGCGATAAGCTTTGGCTTGAGGCAACTTACTTTCCTGTAGAAGATCGCGGCGTAGTCACCAAAGTTATTAAAATAGCCTCTGATATTACAAACAGTTACATACAAAGAAAAGCGCAAGAAGCTATTGCAAATGCACTCGACAAAGCCTTGGCTACAATAGAGTTTACCCCAGAGGGTAATATTTTAAAGGCGAACCAAAACTTTTTAGCAACAATAGGTTATAGCTTAAAAGACATTGTAGGCAAGCATCATAAAATGTTTTGTACTAAATTGTTTTATGAGAAAAACCCACGCTTTTGGAGTGAATTAGCGCAGGGGCAATTTAAGTCAGGGAAGTTTAAACGTATTGCCGCCGATGGTTCAGAAATTTGGTTAGAAGCAACTTATAACCCAATTTTAGATAGCAAAGGTAATGTAATTAAAATAATTAAGTTTGCGTCGAATATCACTGCCCGTATTAAAAATAATAGTGCTGTAACTGAAGCTGCTGCAATAGCATATGAATCGGCGGTATCTACTGCGCAAACTGCTAAAAAAGGCTCTGAAATATTACAAAGCTCTGTCTCAAACTCCGACGCGATTGTAAGCCAAGTACTTAAATCGGTAGATTTAATTAAAAACCTTAATGAACAATCCGCTGTAATAGGTTCCATTGTTTCTACAATTAGCAGCATTGCCGATCAAACTAATTTACTGGCACTTAATGCCGCAATAGAAGCAGCGCGTGCTGGTGACTATGGCCGAGGTTTTGCCGTAGTAGCTGATGAAGTAAGGCAGCTGGCAGCTAGTACGAGTAGTTCAACTAATGAAATAGCAACGGTTGTTAAAAATAACCAAGAGTTAACCAACGATATATCAAAGCAAATAACGTCAGTTTCAGACTCATCAAAACAAGGGCGAGAGCTTATTGCTAATGTGTCAGAAGTTATTAAAGAGATTGAGCGCGGAGCTGATATAGTTTCTCAAACTGTAGCAAAGTTAAATACTTAATTTATTATATGACCTTTTAGATTAAACACACCTAACAACATTCTAAATTGATAAAGTGCGACAATATGTCGCGCTTTTGCTTTTGCAGTTCACACTATAATTACGCTAATTATTACAGTGGCATAAATTAAAAATGGTTTATAAAAGCAAAACTCAAAAAATTTACTTACTTACCCCTGTCGCACTTTTTATTAGTGGTGTCTTATCACCTTTTGCATTTGCCGACGATACGTCTTTAGAAGTTATTGAAGTACACGGACATGCTCAAAATAAACATTTAGCACTGGGCTCGTCAGAATCATTATTGAGTGATTTAGGTGTCGATTTTTCAGCAGCGGGCGGCGTATCTAACCTCCCTGTTTTAAATGGTTTAATGGGCGACAGAGTTAAAGTGTTGATTGATGGCGCAGATGTTACCGCTGCATGCGCTAATCATATGAACCCGCCACTTTCGTATATCTCGGCTAATCAAATTACGTCTTACAATGTGGTTGCAGGCGTATCGCCTGTATGCGCGGGCGGCGATAATATTGCCGGTGTAATAAGCGTTAATTCTATTTCACCACAGTATAGCGATAGCAATGAATTAGGTTGGCACTCAGGTTATGTGTCAGCAAAGTACAGTAGCGTTGATAACGGACGTAAACTTGGCGTGGGTGCACGTTTAGCAAGTGATACGTTTAGCCTTAATTATCAAGGTTCGTTTAGTGACGCAGATAGCTATGAAGACGGTAACGGCGACGTAGTACTTGATACATTGTACCGAGCACAAAATCACAGTTTAACCGCAGCTATACGCGATGATAAACAGCAATTAGTTATAAAGCTAACCCATCAAAAAATCCCGTATCAGGGATTTGCAAATCAGTATATGGATATGACCGATAACACCAGTTACGGTGCAATAGCTCAATACAAACGCTCCTTTGAAAACAGCGAGCTTGAAGGGCAAGTTAACTGGCATAGCGTAAAGCACGAAATGGGTTTTTTCAGTGAAGAAAAAACAGGCATGATGCCAATGAAAACTGATGCACAAGATATAAGTACGCAGCTAAAATGGCGTATCGCGCTTGATAAAAACAGCAGCATTTTAATCGGTCAAGAATATTACAATTACAGCATTGATGATTGGTGGCCAGGTATTGAAGGCTCAACCATGATGGGACCAGACGATTACGTAAATATAAACAACGGTAAACGAGAGCGGATAGCGGCATTTGCAGAATTTGAGAGCCAAGTAAATACAAAGTTATGGTTAAACGCAGGCGTACGCATTGAAAGTATTAATACCCACGTTGGAGAGGTTCAATCATACAACGATGGTATGAGTATGATGGATATGAGCGATATGAGTAGTATGCAAAGTATGTCCATGAGCGATACATCTATAGATAATACCATTGCTGCTGAGAACTTTAATGCTGGCGACAGAGATAAAACCGACACCATAGTTGATGCTAACTTATTAATTAACTACCAAATAACAAATTATGATGAGCTGCAATTTGGTCTTGCCCGTAAAAACCGCGCGCCTAATTTATACGAGCGATACAGTTGGGGTGTAAGCACCATGGCAACCACCATGATTGGTTGGTATGGCGATGGGAATGGCTATATTGGTAACCCTGATTTAGACGTTGAAACTGCGCATACAATAAGTGCTACTTATATTAAATCGGCTAAAGATGACCGTTGGCGATTAAGTACCAATGTGTGGTATACCGATGTGAGCGACTATATTGATGCTGATATTGTAAGAAGCTTCAATAGTTATAACTTGGACAATACAACGCGTAACATTTTTCAGTTCACTAATGTAGATGCCATTTTGTATGGTGCAAAAATAGATTTAACAGCCAACATTTATGAATCTAAGGATTTAGGTAACTGGCAGTTACACGCTAATGTTACTAATACAAGAGGCAAGCGCGACGATACTAACCAGCCGCTTTATCAAATTAAACCACTGCAAACCCAGCTAGGTATTAGCCAGCAAATAGGTCGATTTGAAAATGCATTATCTTGGCAGTGGGTAGATACTAAAAGCCGTGTAGATAATAATCGTTTTGAAAACCAAACAGACAGCTACAGCCTGGTTAATTTAAGCTCTAAAGCCACATGGGATTCATTAACGCTAAGTGCTGAAGTGAGTAACGTGTTTGATGAGTATTACCAGCTCCCATTAGGTGGTGTAAGTATTGCGGCACTTAAACAAGATAGCAGCAACGGGTTTGAACAACTTGTAGGGCAGGGGCGTTCATTTAATGTAAGCGTTAGTTACGCGTTCTAACTAAACTAAATTTTAAAAATAAAGTAAAAGCCATAACTGTGTTATGGCTTTTTTTACGTTTTAATATGTAAGCCGTAAACTTATTTTTATGAAATATTTGTACGCAAAAAGCGTTCTATTAAGCACGCTTGTACTAATTTTACAGCGTTATTTTAAGGCAATGCAGTAAAAAGCAGTAACTTGTTCATCACCCAATGATTAGGAAATACAGTGTTTAAGCAATTTAAAAATAAAGTGATGGGTGCGCCAACAGCTATGGCCGGTTTAGCTTTGGGTATTGCTAGTATGGGATGGACATGGGAAAACGTTTTTAATTTAAACTCCCAAGGTCAATTTTTGGGAGCGGTACTAGCTGGCGTATTAGTTTTACTTTTGGCTGCTAAGTTTTTACTACACCCTCATTTATTAAAAGCCGATTTAGCACACCCAGTTGCAGGAAGTGTGATCCCTACATTTGCAATGGCTAATCTTGTTATTTCAAACTCAGTTGGGCAATTCAACCCATTAGCTGGTGATATTATGTGGGTTTTAGCTTTTGTGCTGCATCTCACATTTTTGGTGAGCTTTTTATACCAGCGGGCAAAAAAGTTTGATTTTGAAGATATGGCACCTAGCTGGTTTGTGCCACCAGTGGGGATCATTATTGCAGATGTTACTTTTTTGGGTAATCCGACATTAGCGTGGTTAGCTTATAGTGCGTTAGTTATTGGTATATCAACGTATGCCATAATGCTGCCAATTATGTTTTATCGTTTTTTATTAGCCTTAAAAAGTGACTACGAAATACAGCCAACACTTGCCATTTTAGCTGCGCCTGCCAGTTTAACATTAGCGGGATATTTTCATATTGTAGCTAATCCATCACTTGTTATAGTGGGCGCATTATTTATATTAGCGATAATAAAAACACTGATTGTTTATGTGTTATTTATAAAGTTATTACGCAGACCTTTTACGCCGAGCTACGCTGCTTTTACATTTCCAATGGTTATTGGGGCAACTGCATTATTTAAAATGAAAGACTGGATGCAAAGTATAAACCTCGCAATGCCATATTTAGATACAGTTAATTACTTAGCTACGTTTGAACTTATAGTTGCCACGGCAGTGGTATGTTATGTAAGTGGTCGGTACTTTTGCCACTTTAAATTATCAAAGCAACAGGTAACGTAAAGTTACTCTTGGATTACCGGTGGCTCATTACTTTCTTGTTCAGCTAGTTTTTCGCGCTCAGCTTTTGACACATAACCAGGTTTGTTGCTTTTGTGTAGTTTAGCGTTAGTGCGTTTATCTTTCTTTTGAAATTTAGTGACGATTTTTTTACGACGGTTCACAATTAAATGCCCTGTTAATTTTAAGTCGCGCATTATACAACCACCCTATAAAAGCTGCTATATAAATATTCAGCTTAAGTTACCTGTGTGTTTAGCGTAAAGAGCTATAAGTAAGCGCTTCATAGCGTTATAATTACCGCTCTTAGTTATTAATTAAATGGGAATTGTTTTGAAAAAGTTAGCTTTAGCCAGTATTGCTTTATTTGCGTTTGGTGCTCATGCGCAGTTAAATAAAAATATTGATAGCGTTGCCGATTACGCAGTAAATACCTACCAAAATGCTCAAATACACACACTAACTAACTTAGTGGCTTTTCCGACGGTTAATAAAAGCGACATTACAGCTCCTCAAAATCCCGATTTTATTGGCTTTAAAGCACTGTTAAAAATGAAAGCCGCAGAGCTTGGTTTTGACTATCAAGATTTAGGTTACACCGTATTAATAGGTATGGGCGAGCAAAGCGAAAAAGTAACGGTAGTAACGCACGGCGACGTGCAACCGGCTAATGCCAGCAAATGGAAACAAAGTCCTTTTATTATTGATACGTCTGAGCCAGGTAAATTAGTTGGCCGTGGTACTGAGGACGACAAAGGCGCAATAGCGACAGCGCTCTACGCCATGAAAGCAATTAAAGATAAAGGCATAACGCTTAATAATCGTATTGAGCTAATGATTTATCTTGCTGAGGAGTCTGATTGGGGTCCGCTTACAGAGTTTATGAAAACGTACGAGCAGCCAAAATATGCAGTTACGATTGATGCGTCATACCCTGTAGTCGTTGCTGAGAAAGGCTGGAGTTTAATTGCACCTACTTTTAATGCAACATCACCACAGACGGGTGTGTATGTAAAGGATGTAACTGGCGGTGCGTTTAGAAGTCAAATTCCAGAAGACGCCAGCTTGATACTGCACAATGCAAACGCTGACCTTATTAATACATTAAAAGCAAAAGCTAAAACATTAAATAAAGTTGAATTTAACTTTAGTGAAAAAAGTAATGGCTTAGCAATAAGTGTTAAAGGCATGTCGGCGCATTCATCTGAGCCGGAGTCGGGTATAAATGCGATTGCTTATTTAGCTGAGCTATTTAAAGGCGTGGAGCTTGAAAATAACAGTGACGGTGAGCTAATTGGCTTTGTGAATCAGTTAATAGGTTTAGACATTCACGGTAAACAATTTGGCGAAATAGCTTACAAGCACGATTTTATGGGCCCGATGACAGTGGCACCAACCGTTATTGAGCGCGATGGTAATGCGCTAACACTTGCTGTAAATGCACGTCGCCCTATGGGTAAAGACGAAGTTGTATTGCAAAAGCAAATTGATGATGCACTCGCTAATTGGCAGGCCGCTAACAATGTAACGCTTGCTAACATAGAAACAATTATTGGCACACCTATGCTGCTTGATAGTGCGCCACACGCGCAAAAGCTGCTTGATATTTTCAAGCATTTTACGGGCGACGAAAAAGCTGACTTTGTATCAATAGGTGGTGGCACTAACGCCAAGCTGTTTGATAACGCGGTATCGTTTGGTCCTTCAATGCCAGGTAAACGCTACACAGGTCATTCAGAGCATGAATTTATGACCATTGAGCAACTTGAGCTTAATTTGCGTATGTACACAGCGATGATGATAGAGCTGGGTAATATGTAATTTATATTTAGATGCAATAGAACTAAAAATAGGTGTTGGTTATTAGTCAGCACCTATTATTTCAAAATTCACGTCTGGCAAGTTTTCAAAGCTTGGTTTGGCAAATAAATACCCTTGCATAAGCTCAACACCTGCGTTTTTAAGCCATGTATATTCTTCTACTGTTTCAATCCCTTCAGCCAGTGCGATAATATTTAAATCGCGAAACATATTTAAGCAATGAGTTACTATTAATTGGCGTTTTTTGTCGTTGCTTATATCGCGTATTAGCGCCATATCAAGCTTAATAATATCTGTTTGAAAGTCAGCTAATAGGTTTAAACCAGAATAACCCGCGCCAAAGTCATCAGTGGCGGTTTTAAATCCAAGAGACTGATAGTAATCAACAACGCGCTTAATGTGTGCCGTGTCTTCTACCTTTTCTACTTCGGTAAATTCAAACATAATATTTTGAATTGGGAAGTTATACTTTTTTGCAGCTTCTAGTGTGGTGCGTATACATCGCTCAGGTTTATAAATAGCATTAGGTAAAAAGTTAATGCTTAGCATTGATGTTATGCCCAGCTTTGAGGCAAGTTTAATGGCTTTAATACGACAAAGTTGATCAAATGTATAACGGTTGTCTTCATTCACCTTTGAAATAATAGAATAAGCAGACTCTTCATTTAAACCTCTAACCAGTGCCTCATAGCCATAAATAAGGTTAGTTTTACAGTTTATAATCGGTTGAAAAGCCATTGAAAAATCAAATTCGAGTTCGTTTGCGTCAGCACAGTTGTTACATGTCACTTTTTCGCAATTTTTTGATTTTTCGCTCATTTAGCTCATCCTGTTATGTTTATTTGTTTAGGTTAGTCGAGATTAGATTCTAACACAAATAGATTAAAGTATTGTTTTTTATGTTTTTATACATAATAAATAACTATGTAATTAAATGAAAAGTGATGACTAATGTCAGACCACTTAGTGACATTTAGCAGGTGTGTACGTTGCTTATTAAAACAATAATAGCGACATACATTACTTGGAGAATATAAATGAGCAATACAGTGACATTAGGCAAAAAAATTAAAGGATATTTACTTATTTTAACTTTGCTAAGCGTTATAAATTTACTAACTTCGCCTAGTTATATATGGGTAGTATGGCCAGCAATTGGGATGGGAATAGGGCTTGTAGTAAGTACTTTGAGTAGGAATAAACCTAGGGCATGTTGATTTTTGTGGATTGAAATTTGTTCAATCTAGGGGCGATTTAATCGCGGCGTGAGGTTTGTAACCTAGTGGGCTAAGTAAAAACCGAGCAACAAAGAGTCAATCGTCCCTAGAAAGAACCCAAAGGGCAGCGCATATTTGGCATCTATGCTGCGTTATCGCCTATTAATGGGGAATAACCACACAACATAGGCTCTGCCTTGCCTAAATACCAAACACACTGCTGCAAATTCAACCACCAAATAACAACACGCCCTAGAGATATTTCTTTATAATAAGCAAGCCAAGTAATTACTTACTTGGCTTTTTTAGTAAGGAACTGTCTAAACAGTTAAGTCTAAATAGTTAAGTCTAAATATTTAAAATGCTGATTGAAGTGTCGCATCTAGTGATATTTCGGTATTTAAGAGCTTGGAAATAGGGCAGCTCTTTTTGGTTTGCTCACATAAGGCTTGAAACTGCTCGTTTTGAATATCATCAATGCGCGCTTTTACCTCAAGGGCAATATGCGTTACTGAAAAACCGTTATCTACTTCATCAAGGCTTACAGTGGCTTTAGTATCAATTTTATCTGCGGTAAAGCCTGCATCACCTAATGCAAGCGAAAGTGCCATACTAAAACATGCACTGTGAGCTGCACCTACTAATTCTTCAGGGTTTGAGCCTGCCTTATCTTCAAAGCGGGTATTAAAACCATAAGGTTGTTTATCAAGCGCGCCACTTTGAGTTGATATGCTACCTTTGCCTGTTTTAATATCGCCAGACCATGTTGAACTAGCCGTTTTTTTAATCGTCATCATCTTCTCCTTGCTTGAGTGTAAGCTTTTCAGGTTAGCTAAGCGTTATTTACAAAATAAACTTATATAAAGCCTTAAAAGCATTAATTGCTGATGATGTTGCAAAATAGACGCCAGTTAATTATTAATCTTATTTATTACGCCTGCAGCGCTCTGAACAGAAAATAACGTTATCCCAGTCGCACTGCCATTTTTTACGCCACGTAAAAGGTTTATTACAAATAGGGCATATTTTCTGAGGTAAGTTTAGTTTTTTGTGCGCCATGCTTACTTAGCCTTGCTGTTACTTTTAGTATCTGTTTTACTTTTTGTTCGAGTAACTTTTTGAGTACCCCCAACATGCTTTTTAAGAATCCTCCCTATGGCGCGTTTAACATCGGCTCGCTCACGGTATTGCCATAAGCGCTCGCGTGCTTCTTTTGAGGCTGCTGTTAAATCAAGCATCGGTTCGGGATAATCCTCCCCTAACTTAAAGTCGTTAAAGAGTGCTTCCATTGGAGTTTGCTCCCAAGGCTGATGTAAATATTCAATAGGGAGTTTTTCAAGCTCGGGGCACCACTTTTTAATAAATGAACCTGTTGGATCTTGATCTTCTGATTGTTTAATTGGGTTGTAGTGCCTAATGGTGTTTATGCCTGTTACCGAGGCTTGCATTTGAATTTGCGGATAGTGAATTGCGGGCTCAAAATCTAAAAAGTAATTAGCGAGAGGAAAGCTTGCTTGCTGCCAGCTTATATTTAAATGATGCGTTACAAAGCTTACAAGCATGGCGCGCATTCTAAAGTTTATATAGCCGGTGGCTTTTAAGCAGCGCATGCAAGCGTCAATAATGGGAATACCTGTTTGACCTTGCGCCCAGCGTTCAATATCGTTTTTAACATGTTCATCATCACGATACGGAAATACATGATAACCCGGATTAAGGGCTAAAAACTCCATAGAACATTCGCTCTCAAACTTTTGCATAAAGTGGCAGTGCCAATGCAAGCGCGATACAAACGCAGCAAGCGGGCGCTTCCAGCCTCTTTTGTCAGGGTGTTTTGAATGATATTCATCAATGGCCATTTGATACACTTGCCTAAGGCTAATGTTCCCCCATGCTAGGTACGGCGAAAGTCGGGAGCAATGTGTTTGGCTTAAACTTGGGCTCGATATTCCTTTTTGATAACCTTTACCGCGCTCGGCAAAAAAGCTCTGCATTACAGTTCGCGCATGCAGCGGGCCGCCTTGTTGAAAGCTGTCGTGATCTTGCATGTAAGCGCTTGGTAGCTCAGGTGTTTGGTAGTTATTGAGGGTAATTGTTTTTATACTCTTCCAATTAGGAACAGCAATAGGTGCTTGCATTGTTTGCTGCCAGCGTTCGTTCCAATTATTACGATTTTTTTTGCCGCGAATAACCGCGCCTGTTTGCGACTCTTGCCAGTTAATATGGTTATGCTGGCACCATGCTTTTATTGCTTTATCGCGCTTAAAGGTGTTATTTAAGCCTATTTCTTGATGGCTAAAAATATTAACTATTTCAAACTGTGCCTTTAACGATTCAAGTAAATCGCTCATATTTAAATTAAATATATAAACACAGGCGTTAAAACGCTCTAGTTGCTTGTTTAACTCAACTATTGATTGATATACAAAGCGCCAGTGCCGCTCATTGTAGTGTGCATCTTCGAGCAGTAATGGCTCAAAGTTATAAAGTAATAGGGTAGGTAAGCCATTACTGAATGCATTTTTTAATGGTTGATGATCGCTAAGACGCAAATCACGTTTAAACCACACGATGTTTATTTTCATATAATTTGTTTATTGCTTTAAATAGAGATAAAAATTAGCTTGTTATTTAACTGAGTCAGCCAAACCTATACGTAACTAACTTGAATTAAGATTTAGTTTTAATGTATTAAAAGGAAAAGTATGTTTTTAGATTTAACTGTAAATAAAGAGCTTAATGTTTATTCGTATTTAGTTGGCGGGATCAGCCCTCGTCCAATTGCATGGATAAGTACATTAAGTAGCGACGGTGTGGCTAATATTGCTCCTTACTCATTTTTTACAGTAGCGAGTTGTAACCCACCAGTATTGAGTGCGACGCAAGTAAATCCACGCGATAAACCAAGTAAAGATACATTAATTAACTTATTAGCGACTAAAGAATGTGTGATTAACATTGTGAGCCATGAACTGGTTGAAAAAATGAATCAAAGCTGTGCTAATTATCCTAGTGATGTTAGTGAGTTTGATGCTGCAAATATAACTAAAATTGATAGCCAAATGGTCGCAGTGCCGAGTGTTGCTGATTCAAAAGTACGCTATGAGTGTAAGCTACGCGAAGTTATTACTATTTCAAGCGAGCCAGGTGGCGGGCAAATGATGTTACTAGACATAGTGGGTATTTGTGTTGACGATGAAGTGTTTGTTGACGGTTATATTGACCCAACACTTTTAGATGCGGTAGGTAGAATGGGTGGAGATTACTATGCAACCACTAAAGACAAATTTGTACTTAAACGACCACAAATCTAGTTTTATGTTTATTCTTCCTTAGTTTGTGCACAATGTTTGCACTTTTACTTGTTAACTTTGTTTTATTAAACGTTAAAGTAAAGGTTCAAGCATTGAAAACACTTTTTAAAACAAAAGCCTCTAATGTAACTAAGTTATTTGCGTTAAGTGCGCTTTGTATCGCTTTAAGCGCATGTAACAGCGATTCTACAAGTACTACAACAGACGGCGAGACAGTCAGTAATAGTGCTCCAACGGTTGACGCCGGTATTGACCAAACTGTTAATGCGAGCGATACCGTTTATTTAAGTTCAACAGTTGAAGATGATGGCGAAGTATCTGTTAGCTGGTCACAAACATCAGGCACTACCGTTAGCTTATCTTCAAGTACTGCAACGTCTACTGAGTTTGTTGCACCTGAAGTTTTAACCGATGAAGCACTTGTATTTGAAATCAGTGCAGATGACGGCACAAACGATGTCGTTGTAGATACAGTTATAGTTAATGTTATTGCTTCATCAGACTCAGACTTAGGCTCAGATACTGGTGCAGTTGATAATAGTGCAAAACTTACCAGCTGGTTAATTAACAACGATACAACCTCTACTTATATACAAAATAATGGTGCAGTGGTTGAAGACGTCCAATCGGTTGAGGTTGTTAGCGTTGCACAAGACGATGCTGACGTTGAATACATGTACGTGCAAACTACTGACATTCCTAAATATGATGTAACGCTTACACAAGACCAAGTAGACGCACTTAATAATCGCCCGCGTGCAGCTACTGATTTTTATAACGGTGTAACCTCAGCAGCAGTAGGGCAAACCATTTCGTTTGGTGAAGATATTGGCTATAACAGCAGCACTGAAAACTGTGATGACACAGGCGGTGCAGGCTATTGGCCTCCAGGACCAGGTTGCCCAACAGAACAAACAGTTGAGGCGTATTTTCCGATAACACCTACCGATTTATCTGACACTGAAACTTGTGAAACAGGTTTAGGTACAGTTGGCTTAATGGTTAATGGCACCAGTATATTTAACTGGGGCGATGGTATGAGCTACGGTAATAATATTTGGTATACATTAGCGCCCATTGCTGAGCAATACGATGTTGATGTGTGTGGCGGACATGCTGCTAACGGTGAATATCATCACCATTTTTACACTAGTTGCTTAGCTGATTTACTTGAAGATAATGGCGATGCGCATTCACCTATTTATGGGTTTGCAGCTGATGGCTATCCGCTTTATGGTCCTTATGAAAGTAACGGTCAACTTGCATTAAGCGGCTGGGAAATGCGTGATTATGGCGCGTCAGAAAGTGAAGGTGGTTGTGGTACTGAAGGTGAGCGAAGCTGTACTTTAGTCGATCAATACGATGTTAGCCAAGGCACACAAACAAGTGATGCAGGCCCTGCTATTGGCGCAGAAGTAACGACGCTCTCTGGTAATACATTAAATGCCGACGATGGTTATTATTTTGAAGATTTCTACTATGCACAAAAAACAGTAACCGGTGCTCAATTAGATGAGCATAACGGCCACGATACTAACGATGGCAAGGGTTATCACTACCATATAACACTAACGTTAGACAGCGATGGTAAATTACAGCCTTCTTTCCCTTATCAAATAGGGCCTCGTTTTAAAGGTCAATTAGCCGATAATTCAATTGGTCGCTGTGATACGGGCGAAACAATGGGTCCACCACCGGGAATGTAAGGAGTAACTATGCGTTATTTTAAATACGCATTGATCCTAACTACTGCTGCGCTATTGAGCTTTAAGCTCTTTGCGCAGCAGGAAATTATGGATCATAGCCATATGCCTATAGCAGTGCCAAGTGATACGCCAATCCCGGCATTAAGCCTTAAGTTATTAAAAGATAGTATATCGGGTTATAACTTAATTTTAGATACGCAGCGCTATGATTTATCTGTACCCCCTGAGGGCGCAATGAACATGCAGCAAATGATGAGCGTTACTACAAACGATGACACGGGCTTTTTACAAGGTCATGCTCATTTATATATAAATGGGGTTAAAATACAGCGAATTTACGGACATGCATTGCATTTACCTGCTAACTTATTTAAAAGTGGTATAAATACCGTATCGGTTACTTTAAATAATCATGGTCATATGTATTGGACCGCTCAGGGCAAAAAAATAGTTGCTACGCTGTATGTTAACGATCAAACCAAAGAGTTTATAACATACCGATTTGAAAGCTTTCCTAGCAAGGTTGAAAACACTAATTAATGAAAATTCATAATAAACTTTTCTTAATACTATTTAGTTTTACCTTTAGTGTTATTGCAGGGCTAGTAGTACTTATACAATGGAGTATAGGGCAAGGCGTAATTGATTTTGTTAATGCAAAAGAAGTAAAAGCGCTTGAACCACTTGTTGTGCAACTTGCAAAGCAATACGAACAAAACCCCTCATGGGAACGTCTTGTCGGCAATGGCGAAAATTTTAGAAAACTTGTTGAATCTCAGCTAGAAAATAGCCAGTTTTTACCTAGGCCACCAGAAGGTCCAGGCCCCAGAGGGGGAATGATGCGACGGCCGCCACCCGATCATATTCGTTTAGGGGGAGAGCGCCGCCTACCACCTGAAAATATTGCTCACTACGCTTTGCTTGACGAAAATAAGCAGCGAGTAGTGGGTAGATACCTCAGCGATTTAAAATATATAACAACCCCAATTACAGTGGGCGATAAAACAGTGGGTTACTTAGCTGTATCTAAAAGAGATAGCTTGGTTGATGGTTATGAGCTTGATTTTTTACAGCAGCAAACTAACTACTTATGGTTTATTGCTTTAGCCGCTGTATTGCTTACATTGCTAGTTACCTTTTTATTGTCTCGTCACTTAGTTAGCCCAGTAAAACAAATTGCTAATGGTATGCATCGCTTAACGCAAGGTAATTACGAGACCAAACTTACGCTTGAGCGAAAAGACGAATTAGGCCAATTAAGCGAAGATTTTAATATCCTTGCATTTACACTCGCTAAAGACGAGCAAGTGCGCAAACGCTGGCTTGCCAATATTTCTCACGAGCTTAGAACGCCAATGAGTATTTTGCTCGGTGAACTTGAAGCTATGCTACTTGGAATACGTGAGCCTAATGCAAAAAATATTAACTCGGCTAACGACGAGGCATTGCATTTAAAACGCTTAATAGATGATTTGCATATGCTCAATAGCGCAGAGTTAGGGGGTATGCATTACACTATGCAACCCACTAACATGGCGTTATTATTAAATACTATTGAGCAAAAATATCAGGTTATACTTGAGCAGCACAATATAAAAATTTACTTACTCAATAGCGCTAAACACATAACGGTACAAGCAGATAAAACACGCCTTTTGCAGCTGCTCGATAATATTTTAATGAACGCCGTGCACTATGCACAATGCACCACTATTTCATTAACAGCTAATAATATAAGCATTAAAGGGCAAACCTACTTAGAGCTTATAATTGAAGATAATGGCGTAGGTGTAGAGCAGTCGCATTTATCGCATTTGTTTGAGTATTTATATCGAGTAGATAGTTCGCGTAATCGCCAAGAGGGAGGTTCGGGCTTGGGCTTATCTATTTGCCAGCATATAGTTAAAGGCCATAATGGTGAAATAGCTGCTGAAAAAGCCACTCTAGGCGGCCTTGCTATTATTATTAGATTGCCAACTATTTAGTTTACAAAATAAAGTTAAGGTTACTTACAGAGATGCTTATGAGTGAACAAATACTAATTGTGGAAGATGAAGTAAAGCTAGCTAACTTAATGAGTGACTTTTTAAGCAGCCATCACTTTATTACTCATCAAATACATCACGGGAATGAAGTATTACCTTGGCTTGAAATTAACAGGCCGAGCCTAATTTTGCTCGACATAATGCTACCTGGTCAAAGTGGTATAGAACTATGTAAAGCAATCAGGCGCTTTTCAAATGTGCCTATTATTATGGTATCGGCAAAAGTAGAAGAAATAGATAGGCTGCTTGGACTTGAGTTAGGTGCAGATGATTATATTTGTAAGCCGTTTAGTTATGCTGAGCTGGTGGCGCGAGTTAAAGCTATATTAAGGCGATTAAGTAGCGCAAGTGATGTTACAGAGTCAACAATGAAGCTTGACGAGAGCACTTACAGCGTAAAATACAAATCAAGCAGCATAGAGCTAACGAACTTTGAATTTCAGCTATTTAAACCTTTGTTTAACAACCCAAATCGTATTTATTCGCGCGATAGTTTAATGGACACTATGTACGCCGATCAGCGTATTGTGAGCCATCGTACTATTGATAGCCATATTAAAAAGTTGCGTAAAAAACTAGATGAAGTGACACAAACTGAAAGTGTTATTCAGTCTGTTTATGGGGTTGGCTACCGATTTGTGCACCCGCAGTAAGAGGTATTAGTAAGCTATGACGATGAGCTACTCATCATCGTCAGCATTTTTAATTCGCTCTAAGCGGTCAAACTCTTCGTATTCGGCAGCTTGAATTTCATCAAGAATAGAATCTACATCGGCAAGTTCGTCACTGTCTTCAAATTCACCAGTAAGCGTTGAATTAGGCGTTAAATTTGCCTCTTCAAATAATGCCCACATTTCTTTAGCGTATTGAGTTTTTAGTATGCTTGGCGCAAATTCACCATAGTAGCGGCGTATGTTATTTACATCGCGTGCAAACATAGCTTGTGCACTGTTATTTGCTGAAGCGTTAACTGCTTGCGGTAAATCTATAATTACAGGGCCGTTATTATCTACAAGTACATTAAATTCAGATAAATCGCCGTGTATTATACCTGCGCAAAGCATAAGCTTAATGTAATGCATCATGAGTTTATGCTGCTCAATCGCTTGCTCTTCACTAAAAACGACATGTCCAAGTTGAGGGGCTACGTTACCGTCCTCGTCCGACACGAGTTCCATAAGCAGCACGCCATCAATACAAAAATAAGTATCAGGAACACGTACACCCACGCCAGCTAAACGAGATAACGCATCAACTTCGGCATTTTGCCAAATCTCTTCTTCTAATTGACGGCCATAGCTAGAACGTTTACCCATAGCACGCGCTTGGCGTCCACCACGTACTTTTCGGCCTTCTTGGTATTGTGCCGCTTTTTTAAAGCTACGTTTAACCGCGTCTTTATACACTTTCGCACAGCGAATGTGCTCACCACAGCGGACAATAAATACATCGGCTTCTTTACCGCTCATTAGTCGGCTTATAACTTCGTCAATAAGGCCATCATCAACAAGGGGTTGTAGGCGTTTAGGTATTTTCACAGATTGCCTGCTAAGTAGGGTTGGTTATTAATCATTATTTATGAAAGTGCTCTGTATTTGTTTGTTTAATTGGCTCAAGCAGTATATCAGCTTTGAGAATTAAGGGCAGTAACACTACTGCCTGAGAGTAATTAATCGTATTATTTTATTAGCTTATATATTGATTGCAAAGCAATCAACCAGAACTTTTTAAATAAGTATTTAGATTACTATTTTTTATCCAAATAATTTATTACTTCCTTATTATTTGCACATTGTTTGCGTTTTTAAAGCGTAAGCTTAGTTTAATTCTTAAATACGAGGTTATTACTATGAAGCATTTTTCAACTCTTGCCACTGTGGCAATATTATCTATTGCTTTTTCAGCTAATGTAGCTGCTCGAGGCGGTGACAATCCTCCTGAAAAACCTGATTTTTCAACTATTGATACTGATGGTGATGGCGTAATTAGCTTTGAAGAGTTTAGTGCTAAAAAACCGCCACACGGCGATGCACAAACAATTTTTGATTCTATAGATGCCGATGGTAATGGCGAAATTAGTGAACAAGAACTTAGCGATCATAAACCACCTCGTCGTGAACGCTGAAAGGATACTAAAATGATTAATAGTATTAACAGTAGTTCTGCGAGTTTTATGCCGCAACAAAGTAGTCAGGCTGCAAAGCTAACAACAGAGCAAAGCGATTTTGTTAAAGAAACGCTTGCAGAGTTTGACGCTGAAAACTTAACCGAAGAAAACGCGCAAAGTATTCAAGCGGCATTTAAAGAACAAGGTATTGAACCAACAAAAGAGCTTGCTGATTTAATGAGCGAACTTGAGTTTGATGCTAAAAGCATTGGTGATGCAGGACGAGTGGAAGGTCAAAGACCGCCACCGCCACCGCCGCCACAGAACTCATTAGAATCAGTAGATACAGACGAAGTAGTCAGCTACTTAGATGAGCTATTAACTGAGTATTCAAGCCAGTTGTCTGATGAAGATAAAGAATCAATCCTTGCATCAGTGCAAGAGAAGTTTGGTTTAAGTGAAGGCGATTCACTGCTAAATGTAACTGCTTAGGTGTTATAACTTAGAGTAAAGCTGACTGTTACTCGAAAGTCTTAAGTCCAAAGCCCAACGGTTAACTCTGTTGGGCTTTTTTATTGGCTTAATTTAAGCGTGTTTCTATTTTGCTGGTGCCATCTTCTTCGGTAAATTTAAATACAAAATCTTTTTTACCGTCTTGGTTTATATCTACTAGAAGAATATCTTTATTATTTTTAGGCAGCGTTAGTTTTAATTTTGTACGCTTATCATTTAGCAGTGAGTCTTGCTCTCCGTAATAAATATACAGCGTTTTTTTACTGTATTTGTATACTGCGTCAATATAGCTGTCGCCGTTAATATCACCTAAATATAGGGCTGGCTCGGAATCATCGCCGTTCATTCCCACTTCCATTTCTAAATCAAGTTCTATACTCGATTTATTGGCAAATGAGCCGTCGGGTTGCTGCTTATAAAGGTTCATTTCTACATCTACATCAGTACTGCCACCGCCCAATGCCATAGACGCGATAGTACCTAAGCCAATATCTAAATCCATTTTTTGTAAATCAATTAAGCCATCATTATTAAAATCAGTTTTGAGCAATAACTCACTAGGGCCCTGTGTTTCAAATAAGGTAATGGGCGTATTAGTAAAGCCTTTAGCACTTCCTAGGTACAAAGTATGTGCTATTTTTATATCTAGCGAGTCCATACCTTGCGTAGGCTTAAACTGTCTGGTTGTAAAATCTAGAAATCCGTCGTTATTAATATCAATAATTTGCTTTATTTTGCGAGTTTCGCCATTGCTTAGCTCGCCTAATTCGATGTTAAAATCAATTGAGGTGAGCTTTTGCTCAAAGCCTTCTGAATTAGCAAGTAGTACATCCGCTCCAAAGTCATTTGAAAAAACCAAGTCGCTTAACCCGTCGTGGTTAAAATCAATAACAACGGGTTTATTGTTAATATTAACTTCCAGAGAAAGTCCTTTTCCTGAAAAGCTACCTTCATACATAGGTGTTTGTTTAAATTTGTTAGGCTTAAAGCTGCCATCTTTATTTTGAATATATAAAGTACTGCTTGCTAACCCAGGGATGAAAATATCGCTTAGACCGTCGTTGTTTGCATCGAAAACGAAGTCTACTTTTTCAAATTTATCTATTTTTAATTGATTTAGAACCGACTCATAATTAAACAATAGTGTTGGTTTACCAGCTTGGGCTTTGTATACGCCATCACTTGTTAGTACGAGTGCTTGTTTATCGGTAATGTTAGCAAGTGTAGCCACATCAAACCCGATGGCATTTTTTGGTAAAGCAAGTTCACTACTTAGTGATGTGAGTAAATTAATGGCTTCTAATTGTTTTGATTCTTTATTATATGCAAATAAAATCTCTGAATCGGTTGATACTAATTCATCCGTTGTTTTTATTGCCATTGTTTGAGCTATAGCGCTAATGGGGGTAAGTAAAGTGATGAGTGAATAGCAAAGTGGTTTTATCATGCAAATTCCTTTTTTATATTTAGTTGTATAGTTACATTTATATCATTCACTTATATAAGCAGCGTCAGCGCGTAACTTTACGTATTATCCAGCGCTGGCGGTTTGCTAATTAGCGTAAATTTAAACGTAATATACATATGTAAGTTGGATTATATTTAGCCTACGCTAATTACTATGTACAGGGTGTAAGTAATTGTAAGATTATGTTTTAAGGAGGGCTTGTTGACCTTTAAGGATTGAAATTTGTTCAACCCAAGGAAGATTTAATCGCGGCGCGAGGTTTGTAACCTAGTAACAAAGAGTCAATCTCCCCTAGGCAGAACCCTTCGGGCAGCGAATGTTTGGTATTTATGCTGCGTTATCGCCTATTTATGGGGAATAACCACACTACATAGGCTCTGCATTGCCTAAATACCAAACAGTATGCTGCAAATTTAACCTCGAAAGATAAACAAGCCCTAATAAGAAAGGTAGTGCAAAACTCATATGGCAGTTAAGCGCTTTTAGCGGGTTTTGGTTATCAAAGGCACAGCTTATTTTGCTCATTTAAATAAGCATCTACAAAATCTACTTCTATCGGTTTTGAAAAGTAATAACCTTGCAGGTGAGATACACCAATATTAGTAAGCGTGTTTGCTTGTTCAATAGTTTCAACGCCTTCGGCAACAACAGTAAAATCTAAAGATGAGGCCATTTGTACAATTGCATGAATAATACTTAACCCTCTTTTATCCATATTTTGAATAAAACTTCTGTCTATTTTTACTATATCTACACCAATATCAAGCATGCTTGATAGTGATGAGTAGCCAGTTCCAAAATCATCAATTGAAATACAAAAGCCTTGTTTTTGTAGTGCTTTAACGGCTGTCAAAAACGTGAGTTTATCTTCGGCAAATACTGATTCGGTAATTTCTATATGCAGATCTTTAGGCTCTACTTGATGATTTTTTACTATTTTTAATACCTTAGTTACAAAATCTGGATCTTGTAATTGGATTACCGATACATTCACGCTTACTGCAATTTTCTCCGGTAAATGATTGAATTTTTTTGCTTGTATACATGCTTGATTTATCACCCAGAGGCCCATTTGGGTTATTAACCCGTATTGCTC
>NZ_PJBR01000078.1:0-20034 GCF_002863625.1 Pseudoalteromonas sp. MelDa3
GCCAATTGGCGCTTTTTATTTATATAACAGGTTATTTATATAGCCTGTTTATTCACCGTAACTAGACTCAAAAAAACTTTCTAAAATAATAACCGCAGACATATTATCTACGTTACCTTTGCCTAAATTTTTATAGCCACCACTTTCAAAAAGTCGCGCTTTAGCATCCGCAGTCGTTAAACGCTCGTCTTGTGTTTGTACCGGAATGCCATAATGATTATGTAATCTGTTGGCAAACTTTTTTGCTTTAAAGGTAACCTCTTGTGACGTTCCATCCATATTTAGTGGTAAGCCAACAACCATTAAGTCAGGCTGCCATTCGGTTACTTGTACAGCAATATGGTCCCAGTTAGGAATGCCATCTTGTGCTTTTACAGCCTTAAGGCTAGACGCGCTGCCTGTTAGCTCTTGCCCAATAGCAATACCAATACTTTTGGTGCCAAAGTCAAAGCCCATTACAGTGCGTTCGCCTTGCGGCTTAAGCGATTTTTTTGTCATGTGTATCTTGTTTAAGTTTGCTAAGGGTTAAATTACTATTATGCGTGACCAGCTTCAGGGCTGAGTTGGCTAATATCAAAGCCCAACATTGAAACTGCTTTTTCCCATCGTTTTTCAACGGGGGTGTCAAAAATGATCTTCGGATCGGCTTCTATGATCAACCAACTGTTATCAAGTAACTCTTGTTCGAGTTGTCCTTGCTCCCATCCTGAATAACCCAGTGTAATAATAAATTGTTCAGGTGCTTGTGCGGTAGTTAAGCTTGCTAAAACGTCTTTTGAGGTAGTGATCATAATATCGCTACTGAGTTTTTGGCTTGCTGAATAACCTGATTGGGGAGAGTGCAAAACAAAACCACGGTCAGTTTTAACGGGTCCGCCTGCAAACACACTTACTTTTGCTGCGTTTTGCGTTTTGTCGTTATCAATTTCTATTTTATCTAAAAGTTCGCCAACAGTAACATCAATAGGTTGGTTTATTACCAAGCCCATAGCCCCATCTTCATTGTGCTCACAAATATAGGTAACAGCACGTTTAAAAAAAGGGTCTTGCATCGACGGCATCGCGATTAAAAAATGATTTTCTAATGACTGCATAGATTTCACCCTTTTTAGTTAATGAACTTTGAGTATGGCACATACCTTTGTTTTTAAAACTAAAAAAGCACTTTCATACAGTTTAAAAATTAATAGTTAACAACTATATTAAAATTTATGACACGAAAGTGCTTTTAATAACGATAGGTAGATACTTATTTATCTAGCTTTCTTTCAATGGCATCAAACAAATTACCTGTAATAGAAATATCATAAGCAGCTTCAATTTCGCGCACGCACGTTGGTGCAGTTACGTTAATTTCAGTTAATTTATCGCCAATAATATCTAAACCTACAAATATTAAGCCTTTTTCTTTAAGCGTTGGTGCAACCGCTTGCGCTATTTTTAAATCTGACTCGCTAAGTGGACGCGCTTCGCCTCGACCGCCAACAGCTAAATTACCGCGTGTTTCACCATTTTGTGGAATTCGCGCTAAACAATACGGAATAACCTCACCATCAATAACCAATACGCGCTTGTCGCCTTGTTTGATCTCTGGGATGTAATTTTGCACCATAGCAAAGCGGCTGCCGTGCTCGGTTAGCGTTTCACAAATTACACCAATGTTGGCATCGTCTTCTCTAAGGCGGAAAATAGATGCGCCACCCATGCCATCAAGGGGTTTTAAAATAATGTCTTTATGCTCGGCTAAAAACTCACGAATTTGTTTTTGGCTACGTGTAACAAGTGTGTCTGGCGTATGTTCGCTAAACCATGCTGTAAATAGCTTTTCGTTAGCATCGCGAAGGCTTTGTGGCTTGTTAATTATTAACGTACCTTCTTGTTCTGCACGCTCTAAAATATACGTCGCGTAAATGTATTCGGTATCAAAAGGAGGATCTTTTCGCATTAAAATAACATCAAGGTCGGCAAGGGCTATAGTGGCTTTTTCTTCAAGCTCGTACCATTTTTCTGCATTATTAAACACTTGCGCTTTAGACGCTGTAGCGTACGACTTACCTTTACGAAGAGATAAATCATCCATCTCCATATAATAAATTTCGTAGCCGCGTTCTTGCGCTTGCATCATCATTGCAAAACCGGTGTCTTTTTTGATGTTAAATCCACTAATAGGATCTGAAATAATACCTAACTTAATTGCCATGCGCTGTGCCTTACTATAAATGTTACTGTTTATATGAGGGTGCTTTTAGTTATTTCAATTAGCTAAATCGCCAAATTGAAGTTGTAATGCACTTAAGACCGTTAAAGCGGCTGTTTCCGTTCGTAAAATGCGCGGGCCTAAGCGAATATCCACAAATTCTAGTTGTTTAGTTAGTGCCATTTCATCGTCGGTAAAGCCGCCTTCTGGGCCGACTAAAAAGCGTACGCCATCTTTAGGTACCGTAATGGTTTTAATGCTGTGCTCAGCACGAGGGTGAAGAGTGAGCTTAATTGCATTGGTTTGTTGTGCAAGCCATTGTTTTAAATCTACAGGGGGATGAATAATTGGCACAAAATTACGCCCAGATTGCTCTGCCGCTGCTATTGCAATTTTTTGCCATTGTTGGTGTTTTTTCTCAAGACGATCGCCCATTAGTTTCACGCCACAGCGCTGACTAAAAATAGGGGTGATTTCGGTAATGCCCAGTTCAACTGACTTTTGAATTGTAAAATCCATCTTATCACCACGGGATACACACTGGCCTAAATGAATTTTAAGCGGGGATTCTACATCATGAGGATTAAGCTCTAACGGCATTACGACGACTGTTTTTTTTGTTACCTCAATTATTTCACTAAGGTATTCGCCGCCTTCGCCATTAAAAATAGATACATGCTCGCCTACTTTCATGCGCAGCACTCTGCCAATATGCCCTGCAGCATCGTCATCTAAAGTTACAGGGGTGTTTAGGGCAATACTCGATGTTTGATAAATATGAGGAACTCGCATAGGGCGTCACTTATTACTTAGCGTAAAGATATATACTGCTATGGTAAGTAAGCTGGGAGCTGTGCGCAATTATTTATTTTTATTAAGTTGCTCTGCAAGGTCTATTAAATCTTGTGGTGTGTGTGCTATATCGTGGTGATTTTGCGAAGGTTCCGTTAACGTCTCGTCAGTAACTAGGCTTAGTGTATAGCCTGTATCATCAAAGCTTATTAAAAAGCGCTCTTCATGTAACGAGTTATAAATAAAGCGTTGTTTATCGCTTGCTAGTAAGTAATCGGTACTATTAAAAAGGACTCCGTGTAAATCGTGATGCTCTTTTAGATAGTTAATTAATTCAGAAACGCTTATTTCGTTTTCAAGGTCGCAATAACTATAGTCTTTAATAAGTTCGTCAAACATCATTTTTACTAACTGGCGGGTATTACTGCCTGCTGCAATAAGCGTACTCGCTTTTGTTTTACCATTATTATTTACATAGTATTCGGCAAATGCTCGGCTAAATTCGTTGTCTATGTCAATTAACAAGTAATTCGTTATTTCAAGTGGCATAGAGCTAGGACCTTGTTGCATTTAAGTAATTACCATTATTACTTAAATGCAGACTTTTAATGGCTGTATTTTAGTAAAAAGGTCTAAAGAGAAAACATGCTAATAAGTAAATAGCCTATAGCACAAAAAACAGCAAACTCTATACATGCTACCCCAATATTATCTTGATGGTCTATTTCAAGAGCCGTATCAATATTTGGTAAAGAGATAACTTTTATCACATACGTTAAGCTGTAAAGTAGTATCCACATTACACCGCAATGCATAACGAGTGTAAATATGTTTTCTACCATTTTACCGTTTTGAAATGCTGCGCTAGATAAACCTGCATATACAGCCAATGCTAAGCCGATTGATTTACCAGCATACCTTATACCAATAGATGTATTCTCTAGGTTAAAGTTACTTTGTAGCGAAGCTCCTTGATTTGCTTTTGCAAAACGGTGTTCTCGTATTTTACTATCCAGTGCAAACATTCCCTGAAGCGTAAAAAAGCTAACACAAGCAATAAGTAAGTTACTGAATCCTTGGGTGTGCGTCCACGTGTACAAGCCAAGTGCGATAATACAGTTAGCGATTAACATGCCTGAATCTACCAATGCAGCACATACATTTTGTTTTAGTATGGCAGCTTCTTCGTTAAACCTGTGGAGTATCCATTTTCTGTGAATTAAATGACCCACTTTTATAAAAGTGAATAAAAGAATAATAATAATTAACACTTTTAACGGGTTTGACTGTGCGGTACTTATACTTATTTCGTCAAATAAGAAAGCCATAGTGGCTATAACAACTGATATTTCAGATGCAAAACTAATACCCATGGCAAAGTTGTCGTGTTGTGCTAGCTCATCTTTAAGCGCTTGTTTTGCTTTGATTTGAGTGACAACTCGTAAACAAAAAATAGTTATGCAAATAACCGCAAAACTAATGGCAATCGCAATAAAACTAGTGTTAGATAAAGACAAATATGACATGGTAATCCTAATTAAGTTAACCTTTCTAGGTTTTAATCATTCTAGTACGGTTATTGATGATATAAAAGAGAGGATTGATGAGTAACGTAAAGCAACTTCCTATTCAATTACAAAAACTTGGCTTGATGCGCTTTGAACAGTTATACCCGCAGCAAAGTAAACAAAGTGAAGTTGTAAGGTTATTAGCATTAAGCGACTTTGCTTGGCGCAGTTTAGAATCACAACCTGATTTAAATACTTGGCTATTATGCAAAGACGAAATACAAAATAGAGTAATAGATTCTCCTTTTAAAAACCTTAATTTAGCTGATATTGATGAAGTGCAGTGCCATAAAGTACTTCGCCAATATCGTGAAAAGTACTGGCTCAAAGTCGCCTTTTTAGATTTATGCTGTAACAATCCCATTGCCGATAGTATTAATTACATAAGCCAACTGGCTGACATGCTAATAAATAGTGCTAACCAATGGGCGCATGCACAGGTGGCAAAAGTAAATGGTGAGCCGCTTGATGAGCAAAACCAAGCAATGCCGTTAATGGTGTTGGGTATGGGAAAACTTGGCGGACAAGAGCTAAATTACTCCTCTGATATTGATCTCATTTTTGCATATCCGCGCAGTACAAAAACCCAAGGTGGCCGCAGAAGCCTTGAGGCTCAAGTATTTTATACCAAAGTTGCACAAAAGCTCATTGCATCACTTAACCAAGCCACCGGTGACGGGCAGGTATTTAGGGTTGATATGCGCCTACGCCCGTTTGGCGAAAGTGGCCCTTTGGTTATGAGCTTTAATGCCATTGAAGATTACTACCAAGAACAAGGTCGCGACTGGGAACGCTACGCGATGTTAAAAGGGCGCTTAATTGGCACGCCTAACAAATATTGGGATGAATTTATTAAGCTTTTAAAGCCGTTTGTTTATCGCCGGTATATTGATTTTTCGGTGATTGAATCTTTGCGTAAAATGAAGTTAATGATTGCACAAGAGGTTCGCCGTAAACGCTTAACTAATAATATAAAATTAGGAGCTGGTGGTATTCGTGAAGTTGAATTTATAGTGCAAGCCCTACAAATGGTACGAGGTGGGCGAGAGGCTAATTTACAAACTCAATCATTACTTAAAGCATTAAATGAGCTGGCACTTAGCCAAGTTATAGATGAGCAAGAAGCGAGCGAGCTTAAACGCAATTACCTTTATTTGCGAAAAGTTGAACAGTACTTACAAATATTTGACGATCAGCAAACGCAAACACTCCCCGATGATGAATTGAACCAGCAGCGCTTAAACTTATTATTAGAACAAGCTGATTTTTCTGCCACTTTAATCACTATTGAAAAGGTAATGAAGCAAGTTAACGGCGAGTTTGCACTCGTTATTGGCGAAGAAACCGCGCCACTAGATACCTGTGAAGGTGCATTTATTAGTGCTTGGGATCATGGTGATGTGAGCTTTCTAAAAGAGGCTAGAGATGAATGGCAAACACCCCTTAACGATTTTAAATTAAGGCTGTCTAAGGTCAACATCGGTAACCGAGGGCGTGAAACCCTTGATAAATTAATGCCTGTTTTATTGAGCCAGTTAAATGACTTTAATGCCAGCGCAGCTGCTTTTACAATGGTTTGCCAAATTTTTAATAAGATAATTTCACGTACTGCTTATTTAGAATTGCTGTACGAAAACCAAGGTGCATTAAAGCAACTTGTTTTACTGTGTTGTCATAGCAAATGGATAGGCGAACATATTTCTCGCTACCCTATATTGCTGGATGAGCTAATAGACCCGGCTGTTCTTTATAAACCGACACCATTAACCGCTTATAAAGATGAAATAAGACAGTATTTTTTACGAATAGAGCATGACGATTTAGAACTGCAAATGGAGTCGCTTAGGCAATTTAAGCAAACGCATCAATTACGAATTGCAGCTGCCGATGCAACCGGTGTTCTTGATGTGATGAAAGTAAGCGATCACTTAACTGTACTGGCCGAAGCGATTGTTGATCAAGCTGTTAATATTGCATGGCATAACACCGTTAAGCGTTTTGGTATGCCCCCTGGCACTGATGATGAAAACAAAGGTTTTGCTGTTATTGCATATGGTAAAACAGGCGGCTTAGAAGTAGGGTACGACTCAGATTTAGATTTGGTGTTTGTGCATAATCATGATGGCTCAAGCCAAACCAATGGTGAAAAACCGATAGATTCTCGCCAGTTTTATTTAAAACTCGCTCAGCGCTTAATGCATTTATTTAATACTCGTACTGCATCGGGTATTTTGTATGAGCTTGATACGCGATTACGCCCTGAAGGTGCATCAGGTTTACTTGCTATCAATTTAGAGAGCTTTAATCACTATCAGCAAACTCAAGCATGGACGTGGGAACATCAAGCACTTGTGCGGGCTCGGTTAATTTTGGGCCAAGACGATCTTATAGATCGTTTTTCACAAATCCGTAAAAATATACTTTGCCAACAGCGCGATGATACCGTGTTAAAAGCCGATGTAATAAAAATGCGCGAAAAAATGCGCGACCATCTAGCGAAGGGAAATACTGAGCAATTTGACTTAAAACAAGATGTTGGTGGTATGGCTGATATTGAGTTTATTACGCAATATTTAGTACTTAAACACGCGAATGAGTTTGAGCAGCTTACCGTTTACTCAGATAACGTAAGAATATTAACGGATGCAGCAAATATAGGCTGTATTACTAAAGAGCAAAAACAGCAGTTGATCAAAGCGTATATTGATTATCGCTCGTGTTATCACGTGCTGAGCTTGGATCAAAAAGGCAAATTGATCTCGCGAGAAGCTTTTTTACAAGATATTACTAACGTAACGAATATTTGGAATAGTATTTTTGAATTGAATTGAATTGTAAAACCCAAGCGCTTGCTTGGGTTTTTTGTACGTGTAACCCCTTAAATCTTTAGCTTTAAACAGTTTGTTCGCACAAATTCTGATGGTAACTCTGTAATAACCGCTGCTCTTTGTTTGTGGCAAAAGTAAGTGTAAACCTCATGCTCAAAGTCGTCATTTATAGCACGACCAATTTGATAAAGTGCTGAAGTAAAGTTGCTGTCTACTCTAAAATGATCTTTAACTACGTAGTCTTTACTTAAATACCAGTAAAGCTCAATACCTTCATTTTTAGCATATTGATAGAGTACGTCTTTAAGTGTTGTGCCATTTTCAAAGCGTCTAGGTTCAACTTCTCCAGTCCAAGTGGTCGGCATTGGATCAACTGTTCGCGCACGTTCCGCTAATACTCTATCTAAGGTCTGTTCTGGTGTTTTAAGTTTTAAAACAAATTGATCTCGTTCTTTATTACTTTTTACTTGGTTACGAATAGAGGAGTAAAAACGTGATAATCCTTCGGCAGCTGCATTTTTAGATTTTTTAATATCAAATAAAGAACCATCACTCAACAAAAAGTATACGGCGAGTGCTATTAGTACAGCTGCAAATGATAAATGCCTAATCCAAAACCACATGATTATTACCCACCTTATTTGTTCCTATTATTGTTATACCATTACTTTTTATAAAAAGAAGGGGTATTTTTATCAGGTCGAGTTTTAAAACGACGGTGTAGCCACATATATTGTTCGGGTGCGGCATTAACAGATTGTTCCATGCGTTGATTTACACGTGTTACATCAGCCTTATTATCCCCACTGGGGAAGTTTTCAAGCTCTGGCAGTATTTCTAAGTGATATTTACCATTTTCATCACGGCGAGTTATTAAACTCATTGTTTCGCAGTTTTTACTGCCTGCAAACATAAGAGTACCCGTTGTAGTTGCAGCGTCAGGTACTGCGTAAAATGGGACAAATTCACAGCGGTTACGACCGTAATCTTGATCGGGTAAGTAATAACATACCTTTTTATTTTTTAATGCTTTTAGTAAACCTTTTACATCTTTTCGACCGATTAAATATTCGTTAGAGCGAAGGCGCCCATTAGTCGTAAAGTATTCCATTAGTGGGTTGTTATGAGGGCGATAAAAGCCAACACCCTGACACTCTAAGCCCATAATACGGCTAGCCATTTCAAGATGCAGAATATGAGGGACAAGCAATAAAACACCTTTACCAGACGCTTGTACGCGTTCAAAGTGCTCAAGCCCTTTAAAAGACCCTAATGCTTTTTGTGCTCGCCACTGCGGCCACCACCAGGCCATGCCAGTCTCAACCATTGCAATACCGGTGTTTTCCATATTTTTGAGCACAAGGTCTTTTTGATCTGCTGCGCTCATATCAGGAAAACACAGCTTAATATTTACTTCTGCAATATGGCGACGGCGCTTCATAAATTTATGAACTAAGCGACCAAGCTGTTTACCCATTGCCAATTGTAGTTTTTGCGGTAACCAAGAAATTAAATATAAAAATAGAACACCAATCCACGTTAACCAGTATCGAGGGCCCAAAAAAGATGCTTTAAAAGGAGATGAGGTGACCACAAAAATATCTCTGAGAATAAAAACGATAGTTTAACGCTAAGCGCTGTAAAATACAAAAAGCCAGCATTTAGCTGGCTTCCAATGTGTTCATACTGCACGAGTAATGAAAATTAAGCGGCTTTTAAACCTTGGTTTATAGCAACTAAATCTGCACTTGTTAATGTACCCGCAGCTTGTTTTAGGCGAAGGGTAGATAACACATAACGGTAACGTACATCAGCAAGGTTACGCTTTGCATCGTACAAATTTTGCGTACTTACTAGTACGTCAACAATGGTACGAGTACCTACTTCAAAACCAGCTTCAGTTGCTTTAAGGGCACTTTGAGCTGAAACAACCGCTTGCTCTAGCGCTTTGTAAGTAGCAATGTCTGAAACAACTTGGTTATAAGATGTAATTACTGTGCGAGTTACTGCGCGGTAATTTGTTTCATAGTCTTGGCTCGCACCTACGTAAAACGCACGGGCCTGATTTGTTGCAGCAACTGTTGCACCACCTGAATATAAAGGTACGCTAAAGTTAAGCCCTACAGAGCTTGAGTCTGAACGTGGCTGATCATCAAAGTTAGCGCCATTTATTTGATTGTCTGTAAGAGAATCGCCGTAACTAGCACTTAGGGTTAGCTTTGGGTAATGACCCGCTTTTGCTAATTCAATTTGATCTTTTGCAATATCAACCGTTACTTTAGACACTTGTAGGTTTATATTTTTATCTTCAGCTACTTTAACAAAGTCGCTTGAGCGCTTAGTTGGTTTAGTTGTTGAGAAAGTATCTGTATTTAAAAAGTCTAATTTTTCGTGATATTTACCTGTAATCTCACGAAGTTGCTCACGTGCTGTTTCTACAGCATTACCTGCAATAATTTCTTGAGCTACAGAGTTATCAAACTGAGCTTGCGCTTCGTGTACGTCAGTAATTGCTGTTAAGCCTACCGCATACCGTTGTTTTGTTTGCTCAAGTTGACGTTCAATTGCACGTTTTTCAGCTTCAACAAATTCAAGGTTATCGCTTGCACTTAATACGTTAAAATAACCTTCAGCAACGCGTACAATTAAGTTTTGTTTAGCTGCATCGTATAGGCCGCTTGCTTGAAGCGCTTGCTTGTCGGCAATATCTAACGTATTCCAGGCACCTAAATCAAATAATGTTTGGCTTAAGCTCACACCGCGAGAGAATTGGTCTGTATCACTTTCAACTTTTACTTGGTTAGATAAGTCGCCAACGCTTTGGTACGACGTTGCATCGCTTTTTGTATAACCCATAGTTAAACCAATTTGAGGTAATAGTGCACTCATCGCCAAATCGCTTTGGTAAGACTGCGCATCGGCTTGGGCTTTTGCTTTTAAAACAGTAGGATCGTTAGCTGTCGCTATTTCAAAAACTTGTAGTAAATCTTCAGCTTTCACTGCTGTTGCACCTAATGCGCATGATAAACTAACTAGCGCCGCAAGAATGTTCTTTTTCATGTGGGGTTCGGTCCTTAGACAATTTTTGTACTAAAAGCATGTTAACCTGTTTTACTGCATAACAAAAAAAATAATTAGTAAAACAGTATGTTCAAGTGTAACAGAATATATTAACGCATTTTAAAGCTTTAGATAAGTAGGAGGTATGTACGTGGTTGATAAAAAGCTCGTTCAATTTACACATAAAGATGTGAATTTAAAGCCAATAAAAAACCTTTATAAAGGTTTTTTTCAGGTTGATTTATACCAGTTTGAACATGCTCTTTTTGCGGGTGGAAAATCTAAAGTAATTAGTCGAGAAATATTAGAACGTGGCGATGCTATTGCAGTACTCCCTTACGATCCAATATCAGATACTGTTCTTTTAATTGAGCAAATACGTATTGGCGCTATTAAAAGCAAGCATTCGCCTTGGCTGCTAGAGTGTATAGCCGGAATGACAGACGGCAGTACGGATTACGAATCAGTTGTAAAAAAAGAAGCGTATGAAGAAGCTGGGCTTAAATTAACTGAACTTGAATTTATGCTTTCATACCTATCAAGCCCTGGTGGTACAACTGAGCGCTTACATTTATATTTAGCGCGTACTGACTTAAGCCAAGTGAAATCAGGTGTATATGGTCTTGAAACTGAAGGCGAGGATATAAAAACTCACATTCTATCAGTTGATGATGCGCTAATGCGCCTCAATAACGGTGAAATGGATAATGCGGCAACGGTTATTTGTATGCAGTGGCTTGCGCTAAATCGCGAAAAAATGGCAAGCAAATGGGCATAAACTCTTACTAATATTATGGTGGTACTTTGACAGCACAATTAGCAACAAAGCGATATATTCAGAGCCTCCCAAAGTATTTAACACTTTGTGAGCATAACTATGTGCGACTATTAAAGTTGTTACCGAGCGAGCGCAATATAGGAAGCATTCGTGAAGTTAAACTTGGCAACAGTGAGTTTGCTACAAAAATTGATGGCAGCGCAAAATACACTATGGATATTTCAATTAAGCAGCTAACAGGAATGGTTAAAGGGATTACGCCACTGTATTTAACGGTGCGTTTGTATCACGATGCCAAAGTGGCTGAAATTGTTCATCACGATTATCATCAACGCATAAAACCATCTTATGGATACCCTAACCCTAAAATGCATCAAAAAGATGAAAAGTATCAACTTAATGCTTTTTTATACGATTGGTTAGTGGCCTGTGTAGAGCACGGACAAGCGACGTTAAATTGGGATGTAAATAATGGCTTGGTTTGATGATACATATACATTTGATAAATCATCTTTGTGCATTGCTCATATTACTGACAGCCATTTATTTGCAGACAAAAGCGGTGAGTACTTTACTGTAAATACCGCAGAACATTTTGAACAAGCCTTGGCACACATAGCAAAACAATCAATAGACTGCATTATTTTTGGTGGCGATTTAACACAAGATCATAGTTTTGAATCGTACTTATTATTTAGTGAACTTATAAATGCCAGTGACATTACTTGTCCTGTATTTTGGGTGCCAGGTAATCATGATGAACTAGCAATGCTTAATCGCATAAGTGGTGGGCAAATAAATTCGGCTAAACATATTATTGCTAATGGGATTGAGTTACTTCTTATTAATTCTAAAGGGCCCACGCCCGCAGGATGGGTTACTGGCACGCATTTAGATGAAGTAACGGACGCTTTAGTCAACTCGAATAATAGTAAAGTTATATTTTGTCATCATAATCCGCTGCCAATAAACGGCTACCTTGATAAACACTTATTAGAAAATGGCCCACAGCTTTTAAATATCTTAGTTAATAGTAATAATGTATCTGCGCTTTTTCATGGGCATGTGCACAATGATTACGAACAAAGTTTTAGAGGGCTGCCCATATATGCGACCCCGGCCAGCTCAATACAGTTTGTAAAGCACACTTCACAGTGGGAGCAAAAAAATGCGGGGCCAGCTTACAGAACGCTAAATATAAAGAGTAAAAAAGATAAAGTAGAAGTAAAAACGGAAGTAGTATGGCTAAACGCGTAATTTATATTCATGGCTTTAATAGTTCACAAAAATCATATAAAGCTGTGCGCTTTGGTGAGCTTATGGCAAACTATGACGTTGATTATTGTGTACCGAACTTAAACCACGAGCCCCTACAAGCTATAATTGAGCTTGAACAATTACTAACGCCAAATACCGTTTTATTAGGTAGCTCGTTAGGTGGTTTTTTTGCCACGTATTTATCGCAGCGTTATCAAATTCCTGCAGTGGTTATTAATCCCGCGGTCGCACCCTATAATTTATTACAGTCGTTACTTGGACCTAATTATAATCCGTATCAAGATTATCATTACGATTTAAATAACAGTCATATTGAGGCACTTAAATTACTCGCTGTAGATAAATTAGCATACCCTGAGTTACTGTACTTATTACAGCAAACAGGCGATGAAGTGTTGAACTTTCAACACGCAGTAAAATATTATTCGCAATGCAAGCAATTGATAGAATTTGGTGGCGATCATAGCTACGTTGAATTTGAACGCACCTTTGCAAGTATTGTAGATTTTCTTAAAATCACGTAAAACTAGTTAGCCTGAACTGAGGTTAGTTACTATATTAACGCTTTAGCGCATATAACAATAAAACTAGTAAAGCGTATTAGAGCCTTAGCGGATATAAAGACAAAAACTATGAGTGATCAAAATTATAACGCCGAAGCCATTGAAGTACTTAATGGATTAGAACCGGTAAAACGACGCCCAGGGATGTACACAGATACAACACGTCCCAATCATTTAGGCCAAGAGGTTATCGATAACAGTGTCGATGAAGCTATGGCTGGTCATGCTACTCGTATCGACGTAATACTCCACGAAGACAATTCGCTTGAAGTAAGTGATGACGGGCGTGGTATGCCTATTGATATTCACCCAGAAGAAGGCATCCCTGGGGTTGAATTGATCTTCACTAAATTACACGCCGGTGGTAAGTTTTCTAATAAAAACTACCAATTTTCGGGTGGTTTACACGGTGTAGGTATTTCTGTAGTAAATGCGTTATCTACGCGTGTAGAAGTAACAGTAAGACGCGACGCTCAACAATACAGAATGGCATTTGAAAGCGGCGATAAAGTAGAAGACTTAAATGTAATTGGTACAGTGGGTAAACGTAACACCGGTACTACGGTTCGTTTTTGGGCTGATGTTAGCTACTTTGATTCACCAAACTACTCAATTACTAAACTTAATCATTTATTAAAAGCCAAAGCCGTTTTGTGTCCAGGGCTGCGAATTAAGTTTGTTAATAAGCAAACAAAAGAAACCCAAGAATGGTTTTACGAAACAGGCTTAAAAGATTATTTAGTTGAAGCAATTAAAGGTTTTGAAACATTACCGCAAGACCCATTTGTAGGTGAATTTAAGAGCTCAATTGAAGGCGCTGATTGGGCTGTTGTATGGCTACCAGAAGGTGGTGAATCAATAGCTGAAAGCTACGTAAACCTTATACCTACCGCGCAAGGTGGTACGCATGTAAATGGTTTACGCCAAGGCTTGCTTGAAGCAATGCGTGAATTTTGTGAGTTTAGAAACTTACTCCCTCGTGGTGTGAAATTAACTCCTGATGACATTTGGGATCGTTGTAGTTACGTGTTATCGGTTAAAATGCAAGACCCTCAATTTGCCGGTCAAACAAAAGAAAAACTATCATCACGCTCGTGTTCTGCGTTTGTATCGGGGGTTGTAAAAGACTCGTTTAGTTTATGGTTGAATGAACATACTGATACCGCAGAGTTATTAGCTGAGTTATGTATTTCAAATGCACAAACTCGCTTGCGTGCAGCTAAAAAAGTAGTGCGTAAACGTGTTACTGCAGGTCCTGCTTTACCGGGTAAATTGACCGATTGTAGCGCGGCCGATAACGACCGTACCGAATTGTTTTTAGTGGAAGGTGATTCTGCTGGTGGCTCTGCTAAACAAGCAAGAGACCGTGAATTTCAGGCTATCATGCCGCTACGTGGTAAAATTTTGAATACCTGGGAAGTTGAGTCAGGCCAAATACTAGCATCACAAGAAGTACACGATATTTCAGTGGCGCTGGGTATTGATCCAGAATCAACCGATATGTCGGCATTACGCTACAATAAAATTTGTATATTGGCCGATGCTGACTCGGATGGACTACACATCGCAACACTATTATGTGCACTGTTTGTTCGCCATTTCCCAGAGTTAGTAAAAACAGGGCATGTGTATGTAGCAATGCCGCCATTATTTAGAATAGATATTGGCAAAGAAGTTTATTACGCACTTGATGAGCAAGAAAAAACCGCTATTTTGGCGCGCATAGAAGCCGAGAAAAAACGCGGAAAAGTAAACGTACAACGATTCAAAGGTCTGGGTGAAATGAACCCGTTACAACTGCGTGAAACCACGATGGATCCAAATACACGACGTTTAGTGCAGCTTACGCTTGATGAAGAAGTAGAAACCATGGAAATGATGGATATGCTGCTTGCTAAGAAACGATCGCCTGATCGTCGTCAATGGTTAGAAGATCATGGTAACAAGGCACTCGTTTAATTACCTGTGCTTAACACTAGGAGAGGCGAATGAAAAAACTACTAGGAAGTTTGCTGTTACTTGGGCTGACTACCGCTCCTGTAATGGCGAAAAATATACTCGATAAGCTCACAGTTGCACCGGGATTTGAAATAAGCTTATTTGCAAATGATGTAGAAAATGCACGTCAAATAGCCGTTTCAAAAAAAGGTATTGTGTATGTTGGCTCCCGTAAAGCGGGCAACGTATATGCGCTTATTGATCATAATAGTGATGGCGTAGCAGATAAAAAAATTGTTGTGGCTAAAGGCCTAAACATGCCCTCAGGCATAGCAATTAAAGATGGCGATTTATACGTAGGCGAAGTACATCGTATTATTCGCTTTAAAAATATTGATACCCAATTAAAAGATCCAAAATTTGATGTGGTTTATGACGCATTACCGAGCGAGCGTCATCATGGTTGGAAATTTTTACGTTTTGCACCAACGGGCGAGCTAATCATTCCGGTGGGTGTACCGTGTAATATTTGTGCTGAAGATGAACGTTTTGGCCGTATTTTTGCGCTTAATGTAGAAACAAAACAAATAAAAACAATAGCCAAGGGCGTTAGAAACACCGTCGGTTTTGATTTTCATCCAGCTACTCAAGCTTTATGGTTTAGTGATAACGGTCGCGACATGATGGGCGATGATATTCCGCCTGATGAGTTAAACCGTGCAACGCAAGAAGGTGAACATTTTGGTTTTCCGTATGTTCATGCCGGCGCAATTATTGACCCTGAGTTTGGGGAAGGTAAAAATATTGCCGATTACACGTCGCCAGCTCTTGCACTTCCAGCGCATGTAGCGCCACTGGGCATTCATTTTTATAACGGTAAGCAATTTCCAGCAAGCTATAAGCAACAATTATTTGTTGCTGAACATGGCTCATGGAACCGTTCTAAAAAGTCAGGTTATAAAGTAGGGCTAGCAACAATTGAAGTAGGTCGCGTAACTAAATATACGCCATTTATTACTGGCTTTATGAAAGACGAAACAACATTTGGACGCCCTGTTGCATTTGCAGAATTAGGTGACGGCAGTCTGTTAGTAAGCGATGATTACGCCAATGTAATCTACCGTGTAAGCTATAAGAAAAACTAGGTAAGCTTTAATGAGTGATACAGATACCTTGCTAATGCAAGGAATTGAGCAACAAACAATGGGGCGTTTTACCGAAGACGCCTATTTAAATTATTCCATGTACGTGATCATGGACCGCGCCTTACCGCATGTAGGTGATGGTTTAAAACCAGTACAGCGTCGTATTATTTATGCGATGAGTGAGCTGGGTTTGTCGGCTAACGCTAAGTACAAAAAATCAGCCCGTACAGTGGGTGACGTGCTTGGTAAGTACCATCCACACGGCGACAGTGCATGTTACGAAGCGATGGTATTAATGGCGCAGCCGTTTTCTTACCGCTACCCTTTGGTGGATGGACAAGGAAACTGGGGCGCGGCAGATGACCCTAAATCGTTTGCAGCAATGCGTTATACCGAAGCGCGTTTATCTAAGTTTTCAGAAGTACTGCTTAAAGAGCTTGGCCAAGGCACCGTCGATTGGACACCAAACTTTGATGGCACAATGGATGAGCCTGTTGTACTGCCTTCTCGTTTACCGCATATTTTACTAAACGGTATAACGGGTATTGCCGTAGGTATGGCAACCGATATTCCGCCACATAACGTACGTGAAGTGGCTAGTGCATGTTGTTTATTACTTGATAAACCAAAAACAGAGCTTGAAGAATTACTTGAGCTTGTACATGCACCAGATTATCCAACAGATGCTGAAATAATTACCCCAAAAGCCGATATTCACAAAATATATAAAACCGGTCGAGGGTCTATCAAAATGCGTGCGGTTTATACCGAAGAGCATGGTGATATTGTTATTACAGCGCTGCCGCATCAATGTTCTGGTGGTAAAGTACTTGAGCAAATTGCAGCGCAAATGAACGCTAAAAAATTACCAATGATTGCCGATTTACGTGACGAGTCAGATCACGAAAATCCAACACGCATTGTAATTATTCCGCGCTCAAACCGCATTAAAGCTGAGCCATTAATGGCGCACTTATTTGCAACCACCGATCTTGAAAAAAATTACCGAGTAAACTTAAACATGCTAGGCCTAGATGGCCGCCCGCAAGTTAAAGACTTACGCTGTATTTTAAGTGAGTGGCTAATATTTAGACGCGAAACAGTGCGTCGTCGTTTGCAGTATCGTTTAGATAAAGTATTAGCACGTCTACATATTTTAGAGGGTTTGTTAGCCGCCTTTTTAAATATTGATGAAGTGATTGAAATCATTCGCAGCGAAGATAAACCAAAGCCTGTATTAATGGAGCGCTTTGATTTAACTGATACGCAGGCAGAAGCAATTCTAGAATTAAAACTTCGTCATTTAGCAAAACTTGAAGAGTTTAAAATTCGTGGTGAGCAAGACGAACTGGCTAAAGAGCGTGATAAATTAGCGCAAATTTTGGGCTCAGAACGTCGTATGTCGACACTGCTTAAAAAAGAAATTCAAGAAGCCGCTGAAATGTACGGTGACGATCGTCGCTCACCAGTGATTGAGCGCTCAGAAGCGAAAGCACTTAACGAAAAAGATTTAATTCCGTCAGAGTCAGTTACTGTTGTGCTATCAGACAAAGGCTGGGCACGCGTTGGTAAAGGTCATGACTTAGATGTACAAGGCTTAAATTATCGCTCAGGTGACGGCTTTAGAGCCTCTGCTCGTGGTAAGAGTAATCAACCTGCGGTATTTTTAGATTCAGCGGGGCGGGCGTTTGCAACTGATGCGCACAGTCTACCTTCGGCGCGTAGCCAAGGGGAGCCAATGACAGGTCGTTTTAACTTAACACCAGGCGCTAATTTTGAGCACGTGGTAATGAGTGAAGACGAGCAAGTATTGCTTATGACGTCAGATGCAGGTTACGGCTTTATTACCGACTTTAAAGACTTAGTTAGTAAAAATAAAAACGGTAAAGCGCTCGTAAGTGTCCCTAAAGGTGGAATATTACTTTCTCCTATTAGAGTGAACGATGTTGCTAGCGATTACTGTATGGCTATTTCTAACGAAGGTCGAATGCTTTTATTCCCGCTGCGAGACTTACCAAAATTAGGTAAGGGTAAAGGTAATAAAATCATCTCTATACCAGGTGCTAAAGTACAAGCCCGTGAAGAGTTTGTAAAAGTGCTTGCTGTTGTACCACTAGGAAGCAGTGTTACGCTTCATGCTGGTAAGCGTAAACTAACACTTAAACCAAGTGATTTAGAGCATTATCATGGTGAGCGAGGACGTAGGGGTAATAAACTACCGCGTGGCTTACAGCGTGTTGACGAAGCCGTTGTTGAGCTAACTCCTCAAGATGATGAACCAATAGACGTTATTAGCGAAGAGTAGCCAATTACTTTTTTGTATAAATAAAAACGGTCTGCATTTGCAGGCCGTTTTTGTTTTAAAATAAAGAGCTTAAATATTTCAGCGTACACTTGTGCGCTATTGACTCGTTTGTGTCACAAAATAACGCTATAATAATTATAATTCATTTTTGGAGAAGCCCATTTGCTAGCTGTTATACGCGTTTTTATTATGCTGCTGTTTATATTATTCAGTTGTATTTTTGGTTTATTACTTTCGATTGTAAGACCATTTCACCCTAATAATGTACATATTATAGCGGGTTGGTTTGGCTCAATGGCTAAAATGGTTGGCGTTAAGCTAGTTCTAACACGTCATAAAGATGCCGTTGATCCAGGTCCTGCAGTTTATGTTGCTAATCATCAAAATAGCTACGACTTATTTACAGTGCCAGCAATGGTGCCAAAAAACTGCGTAAGTTTGGGTAAAAAGAGCTTAAAGTGGATCCCATTTTTTGGTCAGCTTTATTGGTTGTCGGGTAATATATTAATAGACAGATCGAATCGCTCTAAAGCGGCAGGAACTATCTCAAAAGCAGCCGAAAAAATTAAAAATAATGGCTTATCTGTATGGATGTTTCCAGAAGGCACTCGAAGCTATGGAAGAGGGTTGCTACCATTTAAAACAGGCGCATTTCACACCGCAATGAGCGCAGATGTACCCATAATTCCGGTATGTATGAATACAACACATAAAACCATTAAGCTAAATCGTTGGGATAATGGTACAATTCACATCGAAATGTTAGCGCCTATACCGCTTGATAAAGAAATTAGCGCGCGTGAGCATGCTAAAAGCGTGCATAGCATTATGGCTGCTAAAATAACTGAATTAGATGCTCAAGTGAGAGAAAAATAATGGAAAACTGGCGTGAAATAAGTGAAGACATCGTAAGTTCACTACTTGAAGATGGGTCAGACCCTGAAATACTTTATGAAGTAGAGCACCACTTTGTGTGTGAAGACTTTCCTAAGTTAGAGCAAGCTGCACTTGCTGCTTTTAAATTGGGTTACGATGTTGAAGAACCAGCAGAGCTTGAGCTTGAAGACGGTAACAAAATTTGGAGCTTTGACATTGTAGTTGAAGCTGAGCTAGACGTAGACGTTATTATGGAAGACGTTGATAAGCTAGCGCAACTAGCCGTTGAGTGCGAAGTTGAGTACGATGGTTGGGGTACTTACTTTCAAGAGTAATGCAGCTAACTAGGGTTTAGATTTATTAATTTGAAAGCGAGTATTGTAAAAGTACTCGCTTTTTTGTGTCACGAATTAGGGAGTGCTAATTTTACATGATTCAAGCTTGCTTACATCCATGTAAGAATAAGTTAACCGAGCGCAGCTTCCGCGTTCTGCTCACGCCCCTCACCTTTATCCATGTAGACAATAAAGTGTTACTCACTCCAAAGAAATCTCAAAATTAGTACCTGTTTAGCATTTCAATTTCATCATCACCTATTAATTTGAAAGGTTAATCTCACATATAAAATTTACTTTTAATTATTTATTTGCACTAATATTTTGAAATTTTAAATTATATAAGCGCGTATTTTTAAATTTTAGTCATT
>NZ_PJBR01000079.1:0-19905 GCF_002863625.1 Pseudoalteromonas sp. MelDa3
TTTAGTGCATTAGTTATCGATTTTCTATGAGTAAAAAATTCTGTCTCACTTATTTCAAATTGTAATTTAGCACTTAATTTAAGTTCAGCTATTTGACTAGGTAACCACTCCCAAAATACATCGTTAAACCAATTTTTAGGGTGTAGATTTACACTAACTGTTTGAGCCGAAGATTCACTCAGCATTAGCTTTTTAACTTGTGTTATTACGGCTTTATCTAATATTAAAGCGTCTTGATTACTATAAACCTGATTAATAAAATAACGAGCAGCTAGTAATCCAAGTTGGCTATGCCTAACCCTAATAAGCGCTTCATGTTGTAAAATCTCCCCACTAGAGAGCTCAAATAAAGGCTGGAAGAATAATATAAACTTATTCTTTTTAATATTTTCGATAACCTGTTTACTCGAGAGTGGTTTTTCTTGGTAATAATTTAACGCTAAGCGGTGATAGTGCTGTACTGAGCTGCTTTGCGATAGCATAAGTGCTGATTTTGCTAACTGATAAACCGCAATTTTATCTGCGCCTACTCGATAGTCGCACGCACCTATTTTAATGTTTTTATGAGTCATACTTTTTTGATAATTTTGGCATAGTAAAAACACGCTCTGATGAAGCTTTTCAACGTAGCTGTCTAACTCGGGAGTAGATATATGTGGCAAGGTGATGGCTAAGTAATTGGAATTTAGTATTTTTACCGACACATCTTTAAATCCAGTCAATTTTCTAGTGATTAACACTTTAAAAATAGCTTCTTTATCGGTTTTCTTATCAAAGTCACATTCAATGAGTAAAAATAAGCTATGTGATGCTCTATTAACCCCATACAAAGAACTTAATTCGCATTTTTTTACTTGTTTAATTAATCGTATTTTATTTTGTTTTTGTTTAATAATTTTAGTAGGTTGTATCATTGTATTTTTGGGCGTAATTTTACGACTTACATTCAATAACCCCCACCAGCGATAAGACCAGCCAGCGGCGCCTAATATGATCAAGTTTAGCAATATAAATAAGTAACTTTGTGTTACCCAAGCAGGATAGTGATAGAGGCTCAAACTTAATGTTTTGTAAGAAAAAACTTCGCGCTCTATATTCACTAAATGCCTAAAATGCTCTGCAGGCTTTGGCCATTCCAACACAAAACCTTCACTTTTAGCTAATGCGGCCAACACTTCATTGTTTATAGAAGGAGATAAATTCAGCTCGTAAACGTGTTTAACGAACTGCTGCCCAGAAGCATGAACTTTTTGATGTAATGCATCATTTAAAACGAAATTAAAACTAATAAGCATCATTAAAAATAAGACAAAAGAGATACCTTTGAAGTACTTGAAAAGCCAGAGTTTACTCTTTTGCATAGCCTGCCACCCGTTAAATTATTAACTAAAGTGTTGTTCAATATCTATAGAAGTACAAGGTCGTAAAGCAAGTTTAAACATTTATTAATAGCGCTAAACAAAAAACACTCTGATAAACGAGACATAATAGTTTAAATTAGTTAGATATTAAATAAAGGCCCACATGGGGGCTGTTTAAAAGTCTGTGTCATTTCAGCATTATTAAATAGATGGACTGATAATTAATTTAATTGCTCATACATAATTTTACTTCGCACTAATTGAGCGAGTGTTTTAGCACCTAATTTTTCCATTACATGAGAGCGATGAACTTCAACGGTGCGTTCACTAATACTAAGATCGCACGCGATTACTTTATTCATTGCCCCATCAGTCACTCGTTCAAACACTTCACGTTCTCGACTCGACAACGATTCAACATTAATCTTATTTTTATGCTTATCGAGTGATTTTTCATGTTGTTTTTCATCAAGTACCAATGCCTCATTAATACGGTCAATCAAGTGCTGTTCATTAAATGGTTTTCTAATAAAATCAATTGCTCCTAAACGCATCGCTTCTACAGCCATCGGGATATCACCATGCCCGGTAATAAATATTATTGGTAATGAGCAATTTAAATCTTTAAGTTTTTGTTGTAGCTCTAAACCACTCATTTTAGGCATACGTATATCCAATACTAAGCAACCAGCCATGGTTTCATTATATACATCCAAAAACGCAGCGCCTGAACTAAAGCTCTGAGCGTCAATATCAATAGAGTCTAGTAGTATTTCAAGCCCTTCACGAATACCTTCATCGTCATCAATTATAAAAACGCTTTGCTTATCGCTCATAAACGACTCCTCTATTATGTGTTGGCAAAGTAAACATAAAAATAGCTCCTGTTGGCTTATTGTCATAAAAGTGAATATGCCCACCATGTTCTTCAACAATGCTTTTAGATATAGATAGACCGATGCCTGTGCCATTTTCTTTGGTTGATGAAAAGGGTTTAAATAACTTCTCTCTCATTTCTTCAGGTAACCCTGCACCGGTATCAGCCACTGATATCTCAACATATTTATCTTCATTCAATTTTATTTCGAGCTCTATTTTTGAATCATTTTTATAAGCATTTAACTGCATAGCTTCCATACCATTGCGTAATAAATTAAGAATAACCTGCTCTATTTGCACCCGATCAACAAACACATCAATTTGTTCATCACATGTAATTATTCTGACCGTAATATTGCGAAGTCGCGCTTCTGATTCTGCTAGGTTTGTTACTTCTTTTATTAAAAATATACAATCAATGACTTCTTTTGATCGTTGCCCTTTTTTGGTCATTAACTGCATACGCTCAATAACGGCTCCCGCTCGACGAGAGTGTAAACTTAGTTTTTCAAATATTAAGGGGAGTTTGTCAAACCTCCCTTTCTCACAAAAGTTTTTTGCCGTCTGAGAGAAAAGAGAAATAGCCGTCAGAGGTTGATTTATTTCATGTGCAATTCCTGCTGCCATTTCACCCAATGCATTGACCCTTTCGGTATGCGCTAATTGTTCAGTATGAAGCCGAGCTTGGTCTTCTGACGCACGTTGCTTGGTAATATCTCGAATCAAACCTACAAACATTGTACTTTCATGATTCTGTATTTCACTTACAGATAAGTGAATTGGAAATGTTGTGCCATCTTTATGCTTAGCTACAAGCTCACGACCCACACCAATAATATGCGTCTGCTTCGTTTTTAAATATTGAGCTAAATGCTGGTCATGGTGTTTACTAAATGATATAGGCATTAATATTGTTACGTTTTTATCTTTTACTTCATCTGAGGTATAACCAAACATAGCTTGCGCAGCAAAATTAAAACTTTGTATAAGCCCGTATTGATCAATGGTAATAACGGCTTCAACAACTGAATTTACTACCGCATCAGAGAAAGCATAACTACTAATTAGGTCAGCTTCAGCCTGCTTAATAGAGGTAATATCATTAATAAATCCTTCAATAATAACTTCACCATTAAAAATAGAACTAACCGGTCCTCCTTTTTCCCACACTAATTTGATCCCACTATTTTTGGTATTAATTCTATATTCAAGTTCAAAGGAGCGTTTTTCTTTGACAGCCTCTGTAAGTGACGCCTGTACCCGCTCATAATCATCTGAATGTATTATTTCCCTCCACAGCATTCTATTTTTTTTAAACTCAGCTCGAGAATAACCAGTTAAACTTTCGCACCCATCACTAACCAGTATCATAGGCCAGCTCATAGTATTAAAAGACTGATATGCCATGCCGGGAAGATTTTTTAATAAATATTCAATCTTATAACGCCCGTCTTTTATTTTACTGCGTGCAAATAAATAAGTATAAGCAGCCAACACAATTAAAAAAGCAATAAAAATACCAAGTGAAATTAAAATTCTCATGATTTTATAGTGAGCAATATACAAAAACTCATCACTGGGCGATATGCTTATCTCCCACTTATGACCTTGTAAATCATAGGATGCTTTTTTATCCCAAATGCTTGTAACAGGAAATGAATTTGTTTGATCTGAATATACTTTTTGCCCATCAATAAACAGCGTAAAATGATATTCCTTAAGTAAAAATGCAGGTACAACTGTCTTAATGTAAGGTTCAAAAATCAACGCACTTGCAATAAAACCCTCTAGTTTTTTATTCTTTTTATTGGTGTTAAAAATAGGAATATATATTCCGATACCCTCTCCACCATAAATAGATTGCAAAGGTGTTGTGACGACTGCTTGTTCTGTATTTTGTGCTTTTATTGCGGCTAACAATGCAGGCGGATTTAATGCCAAATTAAAATCGATGGCGATCTCATTACCTTGCTTTGGTGTTATTCTTCGCACATGTAATGATCTATCAATCCAACCTATGGCTTGATAGCCATGTTGCGAATCGTACAATGTTTTACTGATTACTTCCCAATCACCTTGTGGCATATCGCTTGATATAGAAGACAACTTAGATAACTCTGACAGTGATGTTATTCGCCCTTCCAAATCATCTTTAAGCAGTGCTTTAATACCTTGGGCAGTATTTTGCGTTACTCGTTCAATATGGATTCGCTCTTGGGAATCTATATGAAATACTATAAAAATCATTAAACACGTAACCAGTATTCCTACCATTATTGCGTACAATAAAATAGCTAATTGGGATGAGGAAAATACTTTCGATTTTTTATCACTGTAATTCATGATGAATTTAAACTAGCGCCTCGTTGATTAATAACTAGTGCGTTTACCCACTACGCACTGCATTATTTTATAATCCGTTATCACTCCCATCCGCGTCAAGGATTAACTGAGTGATTAAAAATAAATAAATCAAACAGTTATACTTTCAAGATGTGGATTCCCACATGTATTTACGTAACACCACGAATAGCCTCACTTTAGTACTTGTTTTACCATAATTATACACGCAGCTTCTAAGCGTTATTAATTTTAAAATAAGAGTCTTATTTAATTTAACTGAGGATATTATCATGAGCTATGCAACAACAAATCCATATACAGGTGAGGTTATAAAAACTTTTCCTGATGCTACTGATGCTGAAATTACTCAAGCAATAGAAAATGCCGATTCTGCATTTCAATCATGGAAAAAAACACCTTTCTCTTCTCGCGCTAAAATAATGCAAAAAGCGGCTGACTTATTACGTAAAGATGTAGTTAGTTACGCCAACTTATTAACTTTAGAAATGGGTAAAATAACATCAGAAGCAAAGGCTGAAGTTGAATTATCCGCAGCTATTTTAGAGTACTACGCGAATAATGCTGAGAGACTTCTCGCATCAGAAAAATTACCCGTTGCAGATCCAGCTGAGGGCGAGGCAATTATTATCCATGAACCACTTGGTGTATTGCTTGCCATTGAGCCATGGAATTTTCCGTATTATCAAGTTGCTCGTATTATTGCGCCGCAATTGTCAGCGGGTAACACTATGCTACTAAAACATGCGGGTATTGTTCCACAATGTGCAGCAGCATTTGAAGCACTTATGCTCGAAGCTGGTCTGCCAAAAGGCGCTTTTAAAAACCTATACGCCGCACATTCCCAAACAGAAATGATCATTTCTCATCCATTAGTTCGTGGTGTTGCACTTACCGGTTCTGAAAGCGCTGGTGCAATCGTTGCTTCTACCGCTGGTAAAGCACTTAAAAAGTCTACATTAGAGCTTGGTGGTGCAGACGCATTTGTTGTACTTGCTGATGCTGAAATGGAAAAAACGGTTAATTGGGCTGTATTTGGTCGTCATTGGAACGGTGGACAAGTATGCGTATCGTCTAAACGAATGATCATCGAAGATGAAGTTTATGATGAGTTTGTTGAACTTTATACTGCTGGTGTTGCTAAGTTGCAAGCAGGCGATCCACTAGATCCAACGACTACTTTGGCACCATTGTCATCACAAGGTGCAGCTGATGAACTAAAAGTTAAAATTAACGAAGCGATCAAGCTTGGTGCAACTGCCACTGAAGTGGGCCCTAAAGTACCTAGTCAAGGCGCCTTTGTACAACCCACTATTTTAACGAATATTAGTGAAGATAATCCGGCTCGCAACTGGGAATTCTTTGGTCCTGTGTCTATGTTATTTCGTGCAAAAAATGAAGATGACGCAATTAGAATTGCGAACGACTCTCCATTTGGCTTAGGTGGCTCTGTATTTACGTCAAACCCTGATCATGGCTTAGAAGTTGCCAAAAAAATATCTACCGGCATGGTGTTTGTAAACCATCCAACGATGGTAAAAGCCGACTTACCATTTGGTGGTGTTCGCCGTTCTGGTTATGGTCGTGAACTAATTGGCTTGGGTATTAAAGAGTTTGTTAACCACAAACTAATCGACGTTGTTGACATTGATGCGCCATTTTAAATAGCGCAGTTTAATAAAAACCCCTTAAATATTAATAGGAACGATTATGAATAACAAAATGAAAGCAGCCGTTGTTGAGCAATTTGGCAAACCTTTAGTTCTACGCGATTTAGATATTCCATCACCTAATGCAGGGCAAATATTAGTTAAAACAGAAGCCTGCGGTGTATGCCACACAGATTTACATGCAGCAAACGGTGATTGGCCATTAAAACCAACTCCACCATTTACTCCTGGCCATGAAGGCATTGGGCTAGTTACCAAAATTGGCGAAGGTGTTACAAGCGTAAAAGTAGGCGATAGAGTCGGTGTTCCGTGGCTATATTCAGCTTGTGGACACTGTGAATTTTGCTTAAGTGCTTATGAACCAGTATGTCCTGATGCTGAGTTTGGTGGCTACACTAAAGATGGTGGTTTTGCCGAGTATATTATTGCCGATCCTAATTACGTTGCACTTATTCCTGATGGCTTATCAGCAGTACAAGCGGCCCCTATAATTTGTGCTGGTATTACAACTTACAAAGGTATTAAAGAAACCGATGCTAAACCAGGTGAGTGGGTAGCAATTTCAGGTTGTGGTGGACTTGGTCATTTAGCGATTCAATATGCCAAGGCGATGGGTCTTAAAGTGTGTGCTATAGATATTGATGACGGTAAGCTTGAACACGCAACCTTACTTGGCGCCGATGCAGTCGTAAATGCTAAAACAGATAATGCAGCAGACACCGTCAAAGAAATAACGCAAGGTGGCGCCCATGGCGTACTGATTACGGCTCCTTCCCTACCAGCATTTGAGCAAGGGGTTAATATGACCCGTAAACACGGTACATGTGTTTTAGTTGGCTTACCGCCTGGTGAGTTTCCGACGCCATTATTTGATGTAGTAGCAAATTGCATCACTATTAAAGGATCATTTGTTGGGAACCGCAAAGATATGGCCGAAGCACTCGCTTTTGCGGCGCAAGGCAAAGTTAAGGCGGATATTGAATTACAGCCTTTAAGCGCTATTAATGAAATATTTGAAAGACTCGAACATGGCAAAGTACCATCTCGTGTAGTTATTGATTTTACACTTTAAACAGTAATAAATACGGTGGATTCATGTTAGTAAATAACATATTTCATCGTATCGCTAATTCCATAACGCCTAGATACATATTAATTCCTCTTCATAGCATTTAAATCGAGGTTCGACAATGAAAATTGGTGTTCCAAAAGAAATCCACACTGGCGAGCGACGAGTCGCAACGACCCCTGATGTAGTAAGTAAATTAACAAAGCTTGGTTTTGATGTTGTCATTGAAACTGGTGCAGGAATGGCGGCTAATTACGCCGATGATGCGTATGGTGAAGCTGGTTGTAAAATAGTTAACTCAGCACAAGATGTATGGGCACAGTCTGATATTATACTAAAAGTACAAGCACCTGAAGGTGATGAAAATACATTACTAAAAAGCGGACAAACATTAATCTGTTTTTTATGGCCGGCACAAAACCCAGTGATGCTAAAAGATTTAACTCAGCGTGGTATCACCGCCATTGCAATTGATAGCATTCCTCGTATTTCTCGGGCACAAAAAATGGATGCCCGCAGCTCAATGGCCAACATATCAGGCTATCGTGCAATTGTAGAAGCAGCTCAACATTTTGGCCGGTTTTTTACCGGACAAATTACAGCAGCAGGAAGAGTTGCTCCCGCCAAGGTACTTGTAATTGGTGCCGGTGTTGCTGGTTTAGCCGCTATTGGGGCTGCAAAAAGTATGGGCGCAATTGTTCGCTCATTTGATACGCGTGCTGAAGTAAAAGAGCAAATTGAAAGCATGGACGCCGAGTTTTTAATGCTCGACTTTAAAGATGAAGACGGCTCAGGCGAAGGCGGTTACGCTAAAGTAATGAGCGATGAATTTATCGAAGCCGAAATGGCATTGTTTGCAGCGCAAGCTAAAGACGTTGATATAATTGTTACTACCGCACTCATACCCGGAAAACCAGCGCCTAAGTTAATCACCAGCGAGATGGTTGCATCAATGAAGAGCGGCAGCGTAATAGTCGATCTTGCAGCCGAACAAGGTGGAAACTGTGAATTAACAGTTCCGGGTAAGGTTGCCGTATGCCATGGTGTATCGATTATTGGTTACACCGATTTACCAAGTCGCCTTGCTGCACAATCGAGCCAATTATACAGTAATAACTTACACAACCTGTTAGCCGAAATGACCCCGGAAAAAGATGGCAAACTCTTTGTTGATATGACAAACGACGTTGTTTTAGGTGCAACTATATGTACTGAAGGAAAAACAACTTGGCCGCCACCAGCGCCCACACTATCAGCCCCCCCTAAAAAGGTTGCGGCTACACCTAAACCTAAACCCACTATTGTTGAGAAAAAGAAATCGGTATTTGGACCTATTATTGGCGCCGCTATCGGTGCATTAGCATTGCTTGGGCTTGGTGGCGTTGCACCCGCTGATTTTATGTCTCATTTTACCGTTTTTGTCTTAGCCTGCTTTGTAGGTTATATGGTTATTTGGAGTGTATCGCCTGCACTACATACGCCTTTAATGAGTGTAACCAATGCCATTTCAAGCATTATTGTTATCGGTGCTTTAATTCAAATAAGCTCAACAGACGACACTATTAAATGGTTTGCCGTTTTTACCGTGTTAATTGCGAGTATTAATATTGTTGGCGGCTTTGCTGTAACACATCGCATGCTCAAAATGTTCCGTAAGTGAGGTTGTCATGATCAGTACTGGTATTGTAACCGTGGCATACATTGCTGCGATGGTTCTTTTTATTTTGGCTTTAAACGGCCTATCCAATCAAGAAACTGCCCGTAAAGGTAATTGGTATGGTATTTCAGGCATGGTGATAGCACTTTTGGCGACTGTTTTAGGTGTTGTTACCAATAACTATATTGAGTTGATGATTGCATTATTAGTGGGTGGCAGTATTGGTTTACTTGTAGCAAAACGAGTGCAAATGACTGCAATTCCAGAACTGATTGCTATTTTACACAGTCTAGTCGGGCTCGCGGCTATAATGGTTGGGTATGCTAACTTTGCGGATGCTTCTAGTCATTTTACAGGAATTGACTTAACCATTCACGATATTGAAACCTATGTAGGTGTTTTAATTGGTGCTATTACACTTTCAGGTTCAATTACCGCTTTTGGTAAATTATCTGGTCGAATAGGCAGTAAGCCTTTAACACTACCAGGGCGACATATATTTAATCTTGTTTTATTAGTTGCTGTAGCGTGGCTTGGACAGCAATTCGTTGTGCAGTCTGCTGTTGGTAATGGCATGTTGCCACTGGTTATTATGATAGCTCTTGCTTTAGTTTTTGGTATTCATATGGTGATGGCAATTGGCGGTGCCGATATGCCGGTTGTTATATCTATGCTTAATAGTTATTCAGGCTGGGCCGCTGCCGCGACAGGCTTTATGCTAAATAACGATTTACTCATTGTAATTGGTGCATTAGTTGGTTCAAGCGGAGCTATTTTGAGCTATATAATGTGCAAAGCTATGAACCGAAATTTTTTATCCGTCATTGCCGGTGGATTCGGTAGTAGCAATGTAAAAGCTTTACCTGCAGGGGATCAAGAACAAGGTGAAGTACTAACAATCAGTGCAACCGAAACAGCAGAGCTGCTCATGAGCGCAAAAGAAGTAATGATTATTCCTGGATACGGAATGGCCGTTGCAAAAGCGCAGCAAATAGTCTCTGAACTCACAAGTAAATTACGTGAAAAAGACATTAACGTGCGCTTTGCAATACACCCTGTTGCAGGACGAATGCCTGGACAAATGAATGTATTATTAGCTGAAGCTAAAGTTCCTTACGACATTGTTTTTGAAATGGATGAAGTAAACGACGATTTTCCACAAGTTGATGTTTCACTTGTGATTGGTGCAAACGATATTGTAAACCCGTCAGCACTTGATGAACCAAATAGCCCTATCGCCGGCATGCCAGTACTTGAATGCTGGCATGGTAAAGCGTCAATTGTCTTAAAGCGCAGTATGGCAACCGGTTATGCTGGGGTACAAAATCCACTATTTTTTAAAGAAAACACACAGATGCTCTTTGGAGATGCCAAAGACACGTTAGTCGAAGTTGTTGCTGCACTATAAAAGTAACGTTGCAAAGCCGTGGAGGATTCCATGGCTTTGTTATTTTTGCATTACTTAGATTTTATATTTTTAAGATCCGCTTAATTGCCGTGATTATAACTAGTTAAACTACCTATTAAACCTTTGAGTCAAATTCTATTTTAAGTTATTCAAAACAGGCTCAAGCAACGGGAGATATTACGACAGGCATTTGATATATATAATTATTAAATCACTTTAATGGCTCAGCTATTTATTTAAACAGTGGATTATAGTTTCACGTAGATTTTGCGCTTTAATAGGCTTTGCAACATGGGCGTTCATGCCAATGGATAAGTATCGTGTAATATCATCTTTCATAACATTAGCTGTTAAAGCAATTATTGGAATATTTGCGATTGCTTTGTCACTATCGCTACGAATAATTTTACTCGCCTCAACCCCATCCATAATAGGCATATGAATATCCATCAAAATAATATCGTACGATTGTGATTTCACGGCTTGAATACATTCTAATCCATTGCCGACCAAATAAATTTGAGCATCAGCCTTCTCTAGTATGTTTGTAACGATTAGTCTGTTGATCGAGTTATCTTCCACAACCAATATTTTTATACCTGCCAGCGACTGTTCACTCACAGTATTTACTTTAGGCACTTCATTAAGAGGGGCTACTACTTTACTTTCAATCGCCTCATACAAAACACTCGTGTATACAGGTTTCTGCAAAATAGTTTTTATACTTACTTTTTTGGCTGCATTATTAAGTAAACTTTCGTCACTCATTATAAGCACAATCGTGTTGTTATAAAGTTGAGGGTTAATATTGAAAATGCGTATTAAAAAAGTTTCGCTACTCATTGATGGCATTGCCCAGTCGACAATAATAACTTTAAATTTCTCTTTATTGTGTTCAATAATATCAATAGCTTGTTTAGCAGATTGACAGGCCGTACATACTAGCCCCATAGCCGTTAGCTGATTTTCAATTACCTTAAGATCATCTTCATTATCATCTACAATTAATACCTCGAACGAATCAGTAAAAGTTAGGTCGGGAGTGTTATCAATCAACGCTTGGTTATTCAATTTCACCTTAATCGAAGCTATAAATTCACTACCTACACCTTGAGTACTTTTTACCGTTATATCCCCACCCATCGATTGGCATAAACGCTTACTTATAGTTAAACCTAAACCTGTGCCGCCAAACTTCCTGGTTGTAGAGCTGTCAGCTTGAGTAAAAGATTCAAATAAATCGGCAAGGCTTTGCTCAGCAATCCCAATACCGGAATCCTTAACAATGAAATACAAACAAACGCTCTTAGGATCGGCTAACGATCTTTTTGATTCTATTAATACCGATACAAAGCCCTGTGTAGTAAATTTAATTGCGTTAGAGCATAAATTTAGCAGTACTTGGTTTATTCGAACTACATCACCTATTAAATCAAGTTTAACCTCTTTACCAATGACAATATCAAATGTGATCCCTTTGCTTTGAGCTAGCTCATCAAAAGTTGCTTTGATGTAGTCAACAACCGAATTTACAGAAAAAGGAAATTCCTCAAGGTTAATATTTCCAGACTCAATTTTTGAAAAGTCTAAAATATCGTTAATAACTACAAGGAGTTGATCTGAAGAATATTTAATTTTATTTAAATAATGCTCATATTCCCCAGGCAAACCTTTTTCGAGCAAAATGTTGGTTAAGCCAATAATCCCACTCATAGGAGTTCTAATTTCATGACTCATATTTGCTAAAAATTCAGACTTAGCGGATGTCAGCTTTTCGGCCTCTTCTTTGGCTTGCAACAGTTCTTCAGTACGCTGATCAACGCGAGACTCTAATCTTTGCTTTTCTTCATCAAGCTCTTTTAAAAGTTGAATGCGCCGTTGATTTAAAAACAATACGAAAACTAAAAAGCTGCTAAGAATAAAAATAATCGCAGTAGCGCTGTAAATTAATGTTTTATTTTGCTCAAAATAGGTTGGCTCGTAATAAGATATGTTCGACTTTTCTGGCAAGCTTTGTGGAGCTATATCGAACTTGTTTAATTGACGCCAGTCGTAAGCGTAAACACTTAGCCCTTCACCACTGATTGCACTTAGGCTTTTATTTTCATTGTATAAAATTATCGAATCGGCAATACGTTCGCCTATTTTTTCACCCGACAACACATACCCACCAACAACACCTGAGCCTAATAGTACCTCCCAATAACTAAAAACGGGCGCAGAACTTGCTTTTGCTAATTGCTCTACGAGCTGATAAGGGCTAAGGGATTTATTATCGTAATGCCTGAAAATGGGAGTAAACAATATAATTGAATCATCTGGCGCATTTTTTACTTTAGTGAGCAGCTCTGGCATTGAAAGATCAAACCACTTCTCTACGCCTAAATACGAAAAGTCACGGTTAATAACCGAAAAGAGCCCTCGATAAAAGCTTATCCCAATATCGTTTTTTGTATCTAATATAACGATTAATTTTTTAGGCTTCATTAAATTAACAGCGCTTGCTGTTGCTTGCGCGTAATCTAATTTAGCTTGGATCACTGCTCCGTTAGTATTTTTAGGCAAACTAAATTGAGTGCCTGGTTCCAAATATATTCTTGGAGCATTTATAAAAAAGTCATCTAATTGCGATAAAAGTACTGCTGCAGAAGGAGACTGAGTAACAATGATATCGATATGCTTATTTTTATATTTTTGTTTGAGGTAGTCCTTCATTAACTGTTTTTGATTTGCTTCATCGAATCGGTTTACATCCATATTTTCAACGAAGAGTTCATAACTAAAAGAACGTTCTATAAGTTTTTTACGCAGTCCAGAATCAACACTTTTGTGCCAAGGCATATCTTGGTTTGTTGAATTTATAAATAAAACATGAGTAACATTTGAAGAAGGTTGAGCGTTTGAAATTGGACTCACAAATTGAAAAACAAGAAATAAAAATAAGATATTAGTTTTCATGTTTCTCATTGTGTAATCAAGGTAAAAGTCTTTTAATGGTAAGTGTTAACGATATATATATCAATTAAATAAAATGTAAATACCACCATAATTTAACATGTTTACTAATACTATTTCATTTTATTGCTTAATGACGATATTCATTGATAGTTCTGGGTTGCCCTCACTACACAGCTCGTATAAAAAAGCCCCGTATGAACGGGGCTTTTCTATAATACATCTTTACACTGTAAAGGTTGGGACACTAGAACGGGATATCGTCGTCAAAATCAATGGTTGGCTCCATTGGGTTTGATGCGCCACCTTGCGGAGCACTATGTGGTTTAGGAGCGAAACCACCTTGCTGTTGTGGTGCACTTTTTTGCTGTGGTGCATAACCACCTTGCGGCTGATATTGATTACTTTGCTGCTGTGGTGCTGGAGCCGGTTTTGGTTGTGCTGCTGGTGCGGTTTGTTGCTGCGGATTATAGCCACTTTGCTGTGCAGCTTGGCCTTGGTTATTTTGACCGTAACCACCGCTTTGTTGACCACCTTGCGGCTGATTACCTTGGTAACCACCACCTTGTTGTCCACCTTGCGGCTGATTACCTTGGTAACCACCACTTTGCTGATCGCCACCACGTGCGCCTAACATTTGCATTTGACCAGTAAAGCCATCTACAACTATTTCTGTAGTGTATTTTTCTTGGCCTTGTTGATCGGTCCACTTACGTGTTTGAAGCTTACCTTCAACATAAATTTGTGAACCTTTACGACAATATTCACCAACAATTTCAGCTAATTTGCCAAAGAACACAACACGATGCCACTCAGTTTTATCAACCATTTGGCCAGTGTTTTTATCTTTATAGCTATCCGAAGTTGCTAAGGTAATATTTGCTACACCATTGCCGTTAGGCATATAACGAACTTCAGGATCTTGCCCTAAATTACCAACCAAAATTACTTTGTTCACACCGCGTGCCATGGAACCATCTCCTATAAATGTTAGATTAAACCAGCTACTTTACGTGCTTGGTCTAGGTCAAATTCTTTATCATTAATCTTTAAATAGCTGCGACTTTCATCGCGAACCACAGTTGCTTCTATTACGCCTGGTAAAGCAACTAACTGAGAAGCAAGTGTTTGAGCATGCTCTTCAGAATCTAATTTGGTCATTAAACTAATAACTTTACTTTTGGGTGGGACTTGCATTTTCCACGCAATAATAAGCCATATTAACCCAACAAGTGCCGCTGCCGCAAACACAGCTTGCGTCGTTGTAGTTTGTGCTACATAACCACCTAACATACCGCCTAAAAAGGCGCCTAAAAACTGACTAGATGAGTAGCCACCCATTGCTGAACCTTTTTGGCTTGCAGGTGCTATTCGCGATACAAGCGCAGGCATAGTGGCTTCTAAAAAGTTAAACGCCACAAAATAAAGCAGCATACACACAGCAATGCCTACTACACTATTAACCCATACCGACATTGCTAGCATACTAATAGTTAACAAGGCTACTGAGCCAATAAATGCTTGTTTTTCTTTCTCTTTTTTAATGGCCACAATCATTATTGGTACCATTAATAAAAATGCTAAAAATAGCACTGGAATATATAAATACCAGTGATGGTCGGCAACTAAGCCATCTTTAATTAATTGACTCGGCAGTACGACAAATATTGTGGTTAGCGTTAAGTGTAATAGCAATACACCTGCATTTAATCGTGCTAACTGAGGGTGCTTAATTAGTTTTTTTATGTCGCTAAAGCTTGCTAATGTATCGCCTTTGGGCGCTTTATTTACCGCATTTGGCACTAGCATAGTCACTATAAATATACCAAAAACAGCTAAAATAGCAGTCAACCAAAATACACCCGCAATACCCCACGAAGCTGCAACAATTGGCCCAAGTAGCATAGCAAAGGCAAAGCTCATTCCTATGCTCATACCAATAACGGCCATTACCTTTGGTCGTTGCTCATCGCGGCTTAAATCTGAAGCAAACGCGAGTAGTGCACTGGCTATTGCGCCCATACCTTGTAGAGCGCGGCCTACGGTAACCATTTGAATAGAGTCAGCTAATGCAGCAACTACAGAGCCAATAGCAAATACGACTAAACCACCAACAATAACCTTTTTACGACCAATTTTATCGGATAATCGACCCATAGGTATTTGCAATACGGCTTGCGTTAAACCATACGCACCAATGGCAAAACCAATCCAAATAGGCGAAAAACCTTCAAGCGATTGTCCATAAATAGCCAATACAGGCATCAGCATAAACAAGCCGAGCATTCTAAATGCAAACACACTCGCCAGCGATACTGCGGCGCGTTTTTCTCGTGAATTAAGTGAAGATGCGGTCATTATCTGCGTGATCTTACTCTATGAAAAATTGAGGTTGGGATTCTACCATAAGCTTGGCAATAATTAATCGCCTATAAGTAAGGATTTTTCATTGATCAAGGATTAATATTGCTTCGTATTATGCGATACTGAGTAAATAATTTTGGTAATAAACGAGATAGCATGGAAAACATTGAAGTCCGAGGCGCCCGTACGCATAATTTAAAAGACATCAGCCTAACCATCCCACGTGATAAATTAATAGTTATTACTGGTCTATCTGGTTCGGGGAAGTCATCACTTGCATTTGATACACTTTATGCAGAAGGACAACGCCGGTATGTTGAATCACTTTCTGCGTATGCAAGACAATTTTTATCGCTTATGGAAAAGCCTGATGTAGATCACATCGAAGGCCTCTCTCCTGCAATTTCTATTGAGCAAAAATCAACGTCTCATAATCCACGATCAACTGTGGGTACTATTACCGAAATTTACGATTATTTACGACTTATGTTTGCCCGCGTTGGCGAACCACGATGCCCTACACATGATTTACCACTTGCTGCGCAAACAGTTAGTCAAATGGTAGATACTGTTTTGGCACTGCCTGAAGGCAGTAAATTAATGCTGCTTGCGCCTATAGTAAAAGAGCGTAAAGGTGAGCATGTTAAGTTATTAGAGCAGCTATCAAGCCAAGGTTATATTCGCGCCCGTATAGACGGTGAAGTATGTGACTTGTCTGATCCACCAACACTTGAGCTTCATAAAAAACATACAATAGAAGTTGTTGTAGACCGTTTTAAAGTAAAAGATGGCTTACAACAACGCTTAGCAGAATCGTTTGAAACCGCGCTTGAAATGTCTAATGGCGTTGCACATGTAGCATACATGGATGATAGCAGCGCTGAAGAAATTTTATTCTCAGCAAACTTTGCCTGCCCTACTTGTGGCTATGCAATGACTGAGCTAGAACCGCGTTTGTTTTCGTTTAATAACCCTGCTGGTGCGTGCCAAACCTGTGATGGTTTAGGTATACGTCAATATTTTGATCCTAATCGCGTAGTCCATAACCCAGAGTTAAGCCTTGCTGGCGGTGCAATTAAAGGCTGGGATAAACGCAGCTTTTATTACTATCAAATGCTACAAGCCGTTGCTGAGCATTATAGTTTTGATTTAGATGTGCCTTATCAAGATTTAGACAGCGACTCGAAAAAAATTATTTTAGATGGCTCTGGTAGCACTAAAATTGCGTTTAATTATCGTAACGACCGTGGCGATTTAATTACGCGTAATCATGAGTTTGAAGGCGTTTTAAATAACATGAATCGCCGCTACCGCGAGACCGAGTCAAACTCAGTACGCGAAGAGCTTGCTAAATACCAAACAAGCCAAGCATGTCCTAGCTGTAATGGCTCGCGTTTACGCGAAGAATCTCGAAATGTATTTATTGGAAAAACCAACTTACCTGCAATCACGTGCATGAGTATTGGTGAAGCTATGGAGTTTTTTGAAGGGTTAACGCTAACCGGACAAAAAGGCCAAATTGCTGAAAAAATACTAAAAGAAATTCGCGACCGTTTATCGTTTTTAATTAACGTTGGCCTAAATTACTTATCACTTGAGCGCAGCGCCGACACACTATCAGGTGGTGAAGCTCAGCGTATTCGCTTAGCGAGCCAAATTGGTGCAGGCCTTGTAGGTGTAATGTACGTACTAGATGAGCCATCTATTGGGCTGCATCAACGCGATAACGACCGTTTATTACAAACATTGGTACATTTACGCGACTTAGGTAACACCGTTATTGTGGTAGAGCACGATGAAGATGCTATTCGTGCCGCTGACCATATTATTGATATTGGCCCAGGCGCGGGTGTTCATGGTGGGCATATTATTGCGCAAGGTACACGCGACGATATTTTAGCAAGCAAAGAGTCTGTTACGGGCCAATTTTTATCAGGCGTACGTAGAATAGAAATACCAAAAGAACGTCACCCAACAAACGACAAATGGCTAGAGCTCTTTGGCGCAACAGGTAATAACCTTAAAAATGTGGATTTAAAAATCCCATTTGGTTTAATGACCTGTGTGACAGGTGTATCGGGCTCAGGTAAATCAACGTTAATAAACGACACTTTGTTTAAACTTGCTCATACAGAGCTAAACGGCGCAACAACTGCCGAAGCGGCACCATATAAATCAATTAGTGGTTTAGATCATTTTGATAAAGTGATCGATATTGATCAAAGTCCGATTGGTCGTACTCCGCGTTCAAATCCGGCAACCTACACAGGTATATTTACCGGCATTCGTGAGTTATTTGCAGGTACACAAGAAGCGCGCTCACGTGGCTACAAAGTAGGTCGCTTTAGCTTTAACGTTAAAGGCGGACGCTGTGAAGCTTGCCAAGGTGACGGCTTAATTAAAGTTGAAATGCACTTTTTACCTGATGTGTATGTACCGTGTGATGTATGTAAGAGTAAACGCTATAACCGCGAAACCCTCGAAGTACAATACAAAGGTAAAAACATACACCAAGTGCTTGAGATGACTGTTGAAGACGCTCATGACTACTTTGATAAAATACCAGCTATTGCGCGTAAGCTTAAAACGCTGATGGACGTTGGTTTGTCGTACGTGCGTTTAGGTCAAGCCGCTACTACTCTCTCTGGTGGTGAGGCGCAACGTGTAAAATTAGCACGCGAGCTATCAAAGCGTGATACTGGTAAAACGCTCTACATATTAGATGAGCCAACAACAGGCTTACACTTTGCTGATATTGAACAGCTGCTTGTTGTACTTCATCGTCTGCGCGATCACGGCAATACAATTGTTGTTATTGAGCACAACCTCGATGTAATTAAAACAGCAGATTGGGTTATCGATTTAGGACCTGAAGGCGGAGCTGGCGGTGGTGAAATACTCATTGCAGGCACGCCAGAAGAAGTAGCTGAATGTGAGCGTTCACATACTGGGCATTACCTAAAACCTCTATTAAGTAAATAGAGGTTTTGCTTACCCACCATAAGGAAAGTCGGTGTTAAGTACTTTAGAGTTATAAAGTGGCGGGCAAATAAGCTTCTATATAAAATATAACTCAATTAATCAGTATTATATAAAAAATGCCGCTTAGTAAAGCGGCATATTTGTTTTTAAATTTATTTATAATTTAACCGCGAGGAATAAAACCAAGCGCATCGTATACCGATTTCAATGTTTTCTCAGCACGTACACTTGCTTTTTCAGCACCTGATTTCATTATGCTATTAAGTAGGTTTTGATCTTCTCTGATCTCTTTAAAGCGAGCTTGAATTGGCTCAATCATGTTTACAACTGCATCTGCTGTATCTTTCTTTAAATGGCCATACATTTTATCTTCATACTCAGGAACTAGGTCTTCTATTGAGCGCTTAGTTGCAACACTCAATAAAGTAAGCAAGTTTGATACGCCAGGCTTTTCTGTGCGATCAAAATAGATGCGCGCTTGCTCATCTGAATCTGTTACTGCTTTTTTAAGCTTTTTCACAATTTGTTTAGGCTCATCTAATAACATGATGTAACCATTTGGGTTTTCGTCAGACTTAGACATCTTTTTAAGTGGGTCTTGCAAGCTCATTACGCGTGCACCAAACTCAGGAATGTACGGCTCTGGTAATTTAAATACGTCGCCGTATAAATTATTAAAGCGTGTGGCTATATCGCGAGTCAGCTCTAAGTGTTGCTTTTGATCTTCACCAACGGGTACTTGATCAGCTTGGTATAATAAAATATCCGCAGCTTGCAATACCGGATATGAAAATAAGCCCACGTTTACGTTATTTGCATGCTTAGATGACTTGTCTTTAAACTGAGTCATTCGATTAAGCTCACCCATTTGCGCGTAACAATTTAATACCCACGCTAACTGTGCGTGCTCAGGTACTTGTGACTGTACAAATAAAGCAGATTTTTCAGGATCAATGCCACATGCCGCGTAAAGAGCAATACCATCCAACACTCGAGAGCGCAGTAATTCAGGCTCTTGGCGAACCGTAATAGCGTGTAAGTCTACTAACATAAAGAAACTTTCGTGGTCTTCCTGTAACTTTAGCCACTGGTTAATAGCGCCAACATAGTTGCCTATTGTCATACCACCGGTTGGCTGAATGCCGCTTAAAACTACTGGTTTACTCATGATTTTCCTTTATTTTGCTTAATTAATAATA